>CAYTOH010000121.1:0-3490 GCA_964439375.1 uncultured Aquiluna sp. | reverse complement strand
TTGATCCTGAATTACCAAGACCCCCAGAGCATCGAAACCCTCACCGATTACCTGAAGGGCTCAACAACCATCGACGGCATAATCAACGCTGCTGGTGTTGTAGCTTTTGGCCCATCTAGCGAACTAGACCAACCCACCCTGCAGCGACTTTTCGCAACCAATGCCACTGGCCCGATGCAACTGCTCACCTCACTACACACAATGCTCGTTGCGAGCAAACAAGCTGGCAAAGAGCCGGTGGTGGTGAATATCACTGGTGTAGTTGCGGAACAGCCACTTCCAAACCTCGCTGCATATTCAGCGTCTAAAACTGCAATTGCGGGCTTTTTGGATGCTGCGACAAGAGAATGGCGCAGGGATGGAATCAGGGTAATCAACACCTATCCTGGCCACACTGAAACCGGTCTTGCCAGTAGAGCAATCGCCGGAACCGCACCCCAGTTCCCTCAAGGAATGACCGCCGAGCACGTCGCAAGTCGAATCATCAAGGCACTCCTAGAAGACGAGAAAACGCTCGCTAGCTCAGACTTCTGACCTCATAGCTAAAGACTTTTGACTGGCCTGGTTCGATTAGATGCTTGTCCAGCTCGGTCTGAAAAGCATTGGTCGGACCGCTCATTGGCTCAATGGCTAGTGCGGGAGTTCCATCTGCAAAGGGTGAAACCGGAGGGGTGTAGAGCATGAGGTTTTGCATGTTTTTTTGAGAGATGAAAAGCGCGAACTCCTCGGTCTCAAACTGCACCTCCCAGTTGCCGATATATCCATCGTCAAACATGAGCTCCGAGGGAAATCGAAGATTCAGTGGCTCGATCCGCTGCACTGACTTGGGTATTAGGCGCTTATCTGTGATCACGTGGTGATTCACCGATGCCAAAAAGTGGCTCTTCCCCTTGAGCCTGTAGTAGGGGTGGAATCCGATGGCAAACGGCGCTCTCACGGAGCCGAGATTTTTTGCAGTTGCTTCAAAGCGGAAGCTATCCCCGATTGAATACCTGATCTCCAGGTCAATTTCATAGGGATAGTCTTCATCGCCAAACCGATATCCAAAGACAATCTCGGACTCCTCGTGACTACGAACCTCTAAAGCCCTGTAACCAATGAGTCCGTGATTAGCGTTTCCCTGGCCATCAAGTGGATACTCAAACCGCTTTCCGTCTAGCTCAAACCAGCCATCCTGTAGTCGGTTAGGCCAGGGAGCTAGTACGGAGCCAAAGAAAATCTGGCCCGCATCAGGAGCCATTTCAGAAATCAAAGTTTGTCCAGATAACGACAAATTCGTGCAGGAAGCGCCAAGCGGTGAAAATCCTGCAATACTTAAGCCATTCTCGGTCACCCGGGAAATACTCAGTTGCTCCAGTGGGATGTTTTGTTGCACCCACTTACTTTAGTGACGATGAGTGAGAAGGAAACCCTGTGACCAAACCTAGGATCGATGCCAAGTTGTTTGATGGCCGCGACCTTTTCTATTTTGACGATGAGCACTCTGCTCTGTCTTCAACAAGAAAAGCTGACTTGCGAGAGCAAGCAGAGCGCCCGCAAACCGCAGAGCTGCGCTTTGACGCTCTCACCGGCGAATGGATCACGGTTGCCTCACATCGCCAAACCCGCGTTGTTCTGCCGCCAGCCCACTCTTGCCCACTGTGTCCAACAACCAAAGACAATCTCTCCGAGCTACCGGATAACTTCGACGTCGCGGTCTTTGAAAACAAGGGGCCTGCCTTTGGCCCTGCAACCGGTGTAATCGATCAGCCAGGTAGCCCATTTGGTTTTGCGAGCACTGCGTTTGGCCGCTGCGAGGTCGTGGTGTTCTCCCCCGAGCACGATGGCTCGCTAGCCAATATGCCGGTGGAGCGCATCCGCACTGTCATTGGTGCATGGATGGAGCGAACCAAGTCCCTTCTTGCAATCGACGGCGTGGTTCAAGTCTTCCCGTTTGAAAACCGTGGCCAGGAAATTGGTGTCACCCTTCACCACCCACACGGCCAGATCTACTCCTACCCCTTCGTAACTCCCAGGACCAGATTGCTAGTCGAGCAGGTTCTGAGCCACGGACCGAGTTTCTTTGAGGAGCTATTGCAGTTCGAATCAAAGAGTGAGCGTGTGGTTTTGGAGTCCGAACACTTTCTGGCATACGTCCCCTACGCAGCACGCTGGCCGATTGAGATTCACGCACTACCCAAGCGCCATATCCAAGACCTCTCCGAGCTAAGCCCTGAAGAGGCAAGCGATTTGGCCGACTTCTATAAGCGTCTTCTCCAGGGGGTGGACAGGCTCTACCCAACGCCGACC
The DNA here is from genome assembly GCA_964439375.1 of uncultured Aquiluna sp. Taxonomy (GTDB): domain Bacteria; phylum Actinomycetota; class Actinomycetes; order Actinomycetales; family Microbacteriaceae; genus Aquiluna. The sequence continues at coordinate 1,201 of CAYTOH010000121.1, read as the reverse complement.
CCATATATCTCCGCCTGGCATCAAGCCCCAAAGATTGAAAATAGGAATTGGCTCAGGCTGATGCTTCAGATCACCTCTCCAAGAAGAGGCGAGGACAAGCTCAAGTATTTGGCGGGATCCGAGGCGGCCATGGGTGCCTTTGTTGGAGATATCGCTCCTGAGGCAACCGCAGCCAGGCTGCGTGAGGTAATCAAGTGATCGAGCAGAACAAAGAGCACTTCAAGCTAGCTTTTGGCTATGAGCCGGCAGGGGTTTGGTCTGCGCCTGGGCGAGCAAATCTGATCGGAGAGCACACCGACTACAACGAAGGCTTTGTATTGCCCTTTGGCATCGACAGAAGAACCTACGCCTCAATCTCACTGCGCGAAGACCGTATTTGCCGAGTGGCATCAGACATCGATGGCAAAAGCTACGAGTTTGAGCTTGGCACCAAACCTGTAGATCTCGACTGGGCACTATACCCACTTGGTGTTGCCTGGGTGATGCAAGAACATGCCAGCTCAGGCTTTGATTGCTTCATAACTTCTGACGTTCCAGTAGGTGCTGGCCTATCTTCATCGGCAGCTATCGAGTGTGCCGTGGCAGTTGCTCTGAACGAGCTCTGGAGCGCTGGGCTGAGCAAACAAGAGCTCGCCCTGATTGGCCAAAAGGCTGAGAACCAAGTTGTCGGAGCACCAACCGGCATGATGGATCAAACCGCCTCAATGCTCGCCGAACCAGATGCTGCGGTTCTTTTGGACTGCCAATCACTTGAGGTTGAGAGCATCCCGCTGGGACTGAGGGAGAAAGATTTGGTGGTCGCAATCATCGACACCCAGGTTGCACACCGGCACTCCGATGGCGGTTACCGGGTGCGCAGAGAGTCTTGCGAAAAAGGCGCCGCCATCATGGGTGTTTCAAGTCTCAGGGGTCTAAGCCAAACTGACCTGCCTCGCGCCAAAGAGCTTCTTGAAGATGTCGATTACCGCAGGGTCAAGCACGTGATCACAGAAAACCAGCGAGTGCTTGACACAGTTCAGGCGCTAAAGAGTTCTAACCTTGCAAAACTAGGCGAGCTAATGCTCGCCTCACACGCATCAATGCGCGATGACTTTGAAATCTCAATTCCTGAACTCGACCTTGCCGTTGAGACAGCCATGTCAATGGGTGCTGTTGGCTCAAGAATGACCGGTGGCGGTTTTGGCGGAGCTGCTATCGCAAT
>CAYTOH010000120.1:0-3547 GCA_964439375.1 uncultured Aquiluna sp. | reverse complement strand
ATTCGTCCAGAGAGGCGAAGAAGGAGAGAAATGACCTCTCGTGTCGTGCTCGACGCCCCTGATATTGACAGGGCCCTCAAGCGCATTTCCCATGAAATTCTTGAAGCCAATGAAGGCTTTGACGATCTTGTTCTGCTTGGCATCCCAACCCGAGGCGTGTCACTTGCAAATCGGATTGGCCGAATGCTTCACAACATTGAACCCGGCTACATCTCACAAACTGGGTCCTTGGACATCACGCTTTACCGAGATGATCTTTCGGGTAAATCCAGAGCACTTGGAGCAACGGAAATCCCGGCCAGTGGCATAGATGGCAAAGTGGTCGTGCTGGTAGATGACGTCTTGTTCTCCGGCCGGACAGTCCGTGCAGCACTTGATGCACTGACTGAATTTGGCAGACCACGACAGGTGAAACTTGCAGTTTTGGTAGACCGTGGTCACCGCGAGCTTCCAATCAGACCAGACTTTGTGGGAAAAAACCTGCCGACGGCGAAGACTGAGCGCGTGAGTGTTCAGCTCAGTGAAGTCGATGGTGTTGACCAGGTGGTGATTGGAGAATGAAGCACCTCATCTCAATTTCTGATCTGAGTAGAGACCAAGCTGTTTCACTGTTAGACAATGCTGACCAATTTTCTGCCGTGAATGACCGAGAGGTTAAAAAAGTTCCCGCGCTGCGAGGAAAAACCATAGTTAACCTGTTTTTCGAAAACTCAACCAGAACGCGAATCAGCTTCGAGCTTGCGGCTAAGCGTCTAAGTGCGGATGTAATCAACTTTGCAGCATCCACCAGCTCACTATCCAAAGGGGAGTCCCTAAAGGACACGGCACAGACCCTAGAAGCGCTCGGCGCCCACGCTGTCGTTGTGCGTCACCCTGCTGCAGGCGCAGCCCATGCGCTCGCTCACAGGGGCTGGATAAATTCGAGCATCATCAACGCGGGTGATGGATCCCATGAGCATCCAACTCAGGCCCTCTTGGACGCCTTGACCTTGAGGCAAGCATTCTCACGCACTGGTGATCTCCAAGGACTAAAGGTGTTGATTGTTGGTGACATCTTGCACTCCCGAGTTGCTCGCAGCAATGTCATGCTTCTGACGAAGCTTGGTGCTGTTGTTGAAGTGGCAGGGCCCACAACTTTGATGCCTCAGGGCATTGAGGAATTAGGCGCCAGTGTTTCGAACAGCTTCGAGGAATCGTTGGCCAAATCTCCTGACGCAGTAATGATGTTGCGCGTTCAGCAAGAGCGTATGCAGGGTTCGTTTTTTCCCTCACCGAAGGAATATGCGGCCAACTGGTCACTCAGTGGCGAACGTTTCAAGATGCTTTCGAGCAAGAGCGTCATTCTTCACCCAGGGCCGATGAATCGCGGCTTTGAGATTTCTGCCGACGCAGCCGATGATTCAAGATCTCTCGTGCTTCGGCAAGTTGCGAATGGTGTCTCGGTCCGTATGGCCGTTTTGTACGCAACGCTTTCAGGAGAGGAAATCAATTGAGAACGGTGTTATCGGGCGTAACTCTTGCCTCTGGCCAACAGGCTGACATTGCCATCGAGAACGGCGTTGTTGCCGAAATTGGCAAACTTGGCACAGGGGTTGACTGCTCTGGGCTAGTCGCTTTGCCAGGCTTTGTCGACATCCACACTCACCTCAGGCAGCCAGGATTTGAGGCGAGCGAGACAGTGCTGACTGGCTCTAGGTCTGGTGCGGCAGGTGGTTACACCGCATTGCTAGCAATGGCAAATACCTCTCCGGTTGCCGACACAGCGGGCGTTGTGGAACAGGTCCTCGAGCTAGGCAGTGCGGCTGGTTATCTCCAGGTGCAGCCGATCGGTGCGGTTACAAAGGGGCTTGAGGGCAAGGAGCTGTCAGCCCTGGGCGCGATGGCGAACTCTAGGGCCAAGGTTCGGGTCTTTAGTGATGACGGAAACTGCGTTTACGACCCGCTAATCATGCAGAGAGCGCTCCAGTATGTGAAGGGGCTGGGCGGAGTTATCGCCCAGCATGCGCAGGAGCCCAGGCTCACCGAGGGCTCCCAAATGAATGAGGGTCCACTAGCCACCGAACTTGGACTAAAGGGTTGGCCCGCGGTTGCTGAGGAGTCAATAATTGCCAGAGATTCACTCCTAGCTGAGCAGACTGGCGCTAGATTGCACATTTGTCACCTCACAACCGCAGGAGCAGTTGACGTCGTCCGATGGGCGAAACGCCGCGGCATCCAGATAACCGCAGAGGTAACACCGCATCACCTCCTTCTAACCGAAGAGCTCGTTCGCGGATACGACCCAACTTTCAAAGTGAACCCGCCACTGAGGCGCAAAGAGGACACAGTTGCTCTGCGAGAGGCCTTACTCGATGGAACTATCGATGTTTTGGGAACTGATCACGCTCCGCACTCAATTGAAAAGAAGGATTGCGAATGGGAGAGTGCAGCATTTGGAATGGTTGGCCTTGAGCATGCCGCCAGTGTTCTCCAAGAAGTGATTCTTGGATCGGGCGGGTCTTGGGAGCTTTTTGCAAAGATCATTTCGTCTAGGCCCGCTGCCATTGCTGGACTGTCGGGTCAGGGCGCATTGGAGGTTGGGGCCCCAGCTAATCTCACCCTGATTGACCCGACCGCTAGGCGCGAAATCTCGCAGGAAACCCAATCCAAAAGCACCAACAATCCGTTTGCAGGACTGAACTTGCCTGGAGCGGTCGTACACACAGTTTTCAGAGGTAAGTTCACAGTGAAAGATAGGGAGCTTCAACAGCTATGACCCGAGAGTTAGCCGGAGCACTGGCCGTTGGCTTGGTAGCCGTGGTCGTGATCTTGATTTATCTGTCCAACCGCTCGGTGAGGAAGGCGCAAGAGACAGCTATACCAAAGCCCGCGGCATCGCTCAACATTGAACACCCGCATTCCGGATACTACGTGTCGACTGTCTTTGCTCAAAAAGCTCTCACTAGGGTTTGGGCTCACGGCCTGGGCTCTAGAGGCAAGGTTTTCATTGGAGTGGATTCACAAGGGGTAAGTCTTTCAAGGCTCGGAGAAGTCGGGTTTCTTATTCCAGCCAATCAGCTAATTGGCCTTACCAAAACAAGCGCAACCATTGATAAAGCTGTAGAGCGAGATGGATTGCTGGTCTTGCTTTGGAGATTGGGCGAGGATGAATTGGCGACTCACCTGAGGATTGTCGACCGAGATAAGCGCAAGCAGCTTGAAGCAGAAATAACCAAGGCGACTGGAGTTGAGATTGTCTAAGGCATACCTGGTATTAGAAAACGGCGTGGTTTTTGAGGGTGAACCTCTTGGAAAGCTGGGAGAGACCCTCGGCGAGCTAGTTTTTGCAACCGGTATGACCGGCTATCAAGAGACAATCACAGACCCCAGCTACGCGGGCCAGATTGTCGTTCAGACTGCCCCTCACATTGGCATTGTTGGCATGAACGAGCGGGACGAAGAGTCGAGTCGAATCTGGGTTGCAGGCTATGTTGTTAGGGAACCGTCCCGCATGGCATCGAATTTTCGAGCCGAAAGAACTCTCCAGGCCGATTTGCTTGAGCAGGGG
>CAYTOH010000119.1:0-3559 GCA_964439375.1 uncultured Aquiluna sp. | reverse complement strand
CCCCTGCAACCACCTTCGCTCACTTGGATGCAACCACTGAGCTAAGCCGTGAGATTGCAGCTAAGGGTCTCTACCCAGCCGTGGACCCGCTGACCTCGACCTCTCGTATTTTGGACCCCCGCTACATCTCGAAGGACCACTACGAGACCGCAACCCGAGTGAAGGCGATTCTGCAGAAGAACAAGGAGCTTCAGGAGATTATCGCCATCTTGGGTGTCGAGGAGCTTTCCGAAGAGGACAAGATCACTGTGTCTCGCGCTCGTCGCATCCAGCAGTTCTTGAGCCAGAACACCTACATGGCAACCAAGTTCACCGGTGTTGCTGGTTCTACCGTTCCGCTGAAGGACAACATCGAGGGCTTCTCGATGATTGCTCGCGGTGACCTCGACCACATCCCTGAGCAGGCGTTCTTCAACTGCGGTGGCATTGATGACGTTATGAAGGCATACGACCGCATCCAGAAGGATCTGGCCTAATGGCTTCTCGCGAACTCAACGTTGATTTGGTGGCAGCAGACCGCCAAATCTGGTCTGGCAGTGCCACTCAGGTTATTGCGAAGACCACCGTTGGTGAAATCGGTTTCCTTTCCGGCCACGAGCCTATGTTGGCAATTCTGGTGCCCGGAAAGATCAGCATCAAATCTGGCGATGGCTCGATTGTGACAGCTGAAACAACTGAGGGAGGCTTCTTATCCCTGGAGAATGACAATCTCACCCTGGTTGTTAGAGACGCCAACCTGATTTAGTCAATTGCTAATTCTGCTGCCGCCGTCGGAGTCTAAGCGCCCCGGCGGCGTTGGCATTTCTATTGACAAGCTAGCAATCATCTGGGCTGCGCTCGATCCGGCAAGAGATCAGTTGATTTCTGCCTTGGAGACTCTGTGCCGCGATCCACAGGCAGCAATCAAAGCCCTAGGCCTGGGCAAGCAAAGCGCCCACGATATTGAGTTGAACCTCAATCTGATGACCGCTCCAACCATGCCTGCTGTTCAGCGCTATGCGGGTGTTTTGTTTGATGCCCTGGATTACGGCTCGCTTTCGGATAGCGCAAAGCAAAGAGTTTCGGAGCGGTTGTTTATCCAGTCGGCCTTGTTTGGCCTCCTGCCGGCTACTGAACAGATTCCTAACTATCGCTTTTCCGCATCCGGCAAACTGCCTGGGATTGACCTAAAGATGGTTTGGCGTGAGGCCCACAGCGCAGTTTGGCCAAGACTGGTGAGCCCGATTCTTGACATGAGGTCAACCGCCTATGTTGCGCTCAACCCAGTGCCAGAGACTAACCAAAGTTACTTCGTTGAGGTTTTCGACCACGCTGGCAAAGCATTGAATCATTTCAACAAAAAGGCCAAGGGCCTGTTTGTTAGAGCCGCACTGGAGTGCGACCTAGAGTCCCCAATTCAAATTCCAGAAATTGCAAAGACCGCCGGCCTCGGGTGTGAGATCGACGGTCAAAGCGTCAGGCTTATAACCCCTAAAGGCTTTTAGGGCTGCTTGGTATTCGAGCCTTCCTCGATTGGCATGATCCCCATCTGGACTGGATCTGGAAGCTCAATTACTCCATCCTCCAAAGAGATGATGGAATCGAACCAGCCTTGGTCGTTTTTTAGAAGGTAGCCTGGAACTAGCCACGCTCCACCAGATCGGTCATAAATCATAAGCAGCTGTGGAGTTGAGCTTGTGAGTCTAAGTGTCACAATCTCCACCTTCGGCTCCGTGGCTGGTTCAGTTGCCTGGTCGCCCTTCGAGTCGGTTGTTCCAGGTTCTACCGCAGGCTCAACCGCTGATCGAGCTCCAAGCATTGCGGGCTGCTGGTTCCAAACCGAGCTTGGGGGGGACCCAAACCAGCGACCGTCCCTGATTCTCTCAGCGGCCTTCTTCGCTGAGACGGTGTTGAATTCACCACGCGCCTGGGGCTTTGCCAGATGTCCGTAAACATTTGAAAGCTTGCCGGCTCCATCGAAGTTCACCCACCACTCAAGAGCGGTGTCTTCGCCATTGACCTTTAGGGCGGCAACCGCGCTCGCACCCCAATCGCTTCTATCCACGCGAATGTCGTCCGCCGAAACAGCAAGGCCAAACCTATTGAAGATTTCAAGTGCGCGAGATCTGATCTCAGCCTCGGATGGAATGAGTTCAGGGGTGGCGATTGGCTCGCACACTTCGTAGGGGTCCCCGTTCTCCTGCTCAATCATTCGCTTTTCACAGCGGTAGGAGTTTGGGTCATAAGAGTTTAGATAGAAGGTTCCGGTGCCAGCCCAAGTAATGCCTACCTGACGCTCCTGGGTCCCAATAGCGAACGTTGGGTACTCAGCGGTGGACCACTCTTCTTCTCTGACCTCACCGGAGATCCCGAAGAAGCTCGCAAGCTCCCTAAGGAAAGCCTGAGGGTCGCCCTCAAGAGTAAGTTGATAAACCGAACCCCGACCAGTGTCGTCAGACAGTGCAGACCAGTCGTATTCGTATTGGATCCAAGTTGGCCAGATGGCCATCTTGTTGCCCACGGCAGCGTCACCAGCTGGCCCGGCTTCAGTGGACATGGCTCTCGCATTTCCACCACCTGCTGCCATCTGAATCAGAGGTTGCTGGGGTAGCGCCAAGCTGACAACCAGTGCAAACGCACCCGCCGAGGCCATTAGGGAACCCGACAGGGTCAATTGACGCATGCGCTTTGTCCAAGGAGCTTTCACCTTTTGGCTCAGAGGTGCAGCTGCAACAGTTGATTCACTGATTAGGGCTGCATCTTTGGCAGGATCAGCCGCGCTAATGCGGCTTTGAAGTGATTCACATTCTTCGTTCATATCTAGCTAAATGTCTCTTCTGTTTCGAAATTTTCAATAATCAGCAAATCTCTTAGCTTTTGCTTTGCTCTGGTGAGGCGAATAGCCGAAGCATTGGGGGAAATCTCCATGACAATAGCTATCTCTTTGGTGTCGAGGCCCTCAAGGGCCCAGAGCGCAAGAAGTTCTTGTTCGGAAGTGGATAGTTTCTCCCAAGCAGAACCTAGGCCCATGTCCGCAAGGGCAATGGATTCGGCGCTGGGTGCCGCCTCTGGCGCTGCAAGGAGACCAAAGATTCGATTACGGTTCTGAGTCTTGCGTCTTTGGTTCGCAATCAGATAGCGAGCAGTTTTATAGAGCCAGGGTAACTCCAGGCCCTCGGGGATTGCCGAGCGCTTTTGCCAGGCAATTTCAAAGAGATCCGCAGCGAGGTCTTCGACCTCCTCCGGCTTGACTCTTCGGGCGAGAAACCTGGATATCTCGCCGATTTGACCGCGATAGATGGTGTTGAACTGCTCGGGCGTCATTAGTCCTCCTGAGCTAGTTGTGTCTTAAGCCTAGAGAGATTTTCATCCCCGCCAGTGGCAATTTGGGGCGTGGTCTTGAATCATTCCGGTTGATTGCATGAGCGCATGCATGGTGGTTGAGCCAACAAACTTGAAGCCAAGCCTTCTCAGAGCCGCACTCATGGCTTTTGACTCTTCAGATTCAGCACGCCACTGAAAGCCTTCGGCCGGCTGTTTTGGCTCTTTTGGCGCAAAGGACCACAACATGTCTGTCAGA
>CAYTOH010000118.1:0-3564 GCA_964439375.1 uncultured Aquiluna sp. | reverse complement strand
GCCGAAGACGGCGAGGTATGGCTAAGGGGTATCAACGTTATGCGCGGCTACTGGCGCAACGAGGCTGCCACCCGAGAAGCCTTCGAGGGAGACTGGTTCAGATCAGGCGACATCGGTGAACTCGATGAGGATGGCTTCCTGACAATCACCGGTCGAAAGAAAGAACTCATAGTCACTGCCGGTGGCAAGAATGTCGCTCCAGCTCCAATCGAGGATCCAATCCGAGCTCACCCGCTAGTGGGACAAGTCGTTGTGATTGGTGACTCCAATCCCTTTATCGCGGCGCTAATCTCGCTCGACCCTGAGATGGATCCAGTTTGGGCCAAGAACAATGGAATCACCGAGCCGATGACACTCGCTCAAGCTGCTCAGCACCCAAAAATCCGCGAGGAATTGCAACAGGCGGTGGATTCGGTGAACAAACTTTTCTCAAACGCCGAACAAATCAAGAAGTTTGAGGTATTGGATGTTGAACTCACCGAGGCCTCTGGCCACCTGACCCCCTCATTGAAGATCAAGCGTGCGACGGTAATGAAGGATTTCGCTCAGGTTGTAGATCGCATCTACTCCTAGTGATTTGCAAACCATTCCTGCTCGCGCAATTCGCGGAGCGCAATCTTCCGCTGCTCTGGAAGTAATCTTTCGAGATAGACCTTGCCCAACAGATGATCGCACTCGTGCTGAAGAGCTTGCGCGAGCAATCCTGAACCAAAAACTTCAATAGTTGATCCATCTAGTTGCATGCCTTTTGCCCTTGCAAACTCGAACCTAGGGGTTGGATGCCAAAGTCCAGGTACTGAGAGGCACCCCTCTTCAACGAGTTTCTCCTCACCCGATAGCTCAGTGAGCTCAGGATTAATCAGGTAACCGAGCTCACCGTTGACGTTGTAGGCGAAGACTCTCAAGCCAACACCAATTTGATTGGCAGCGACTCCTGCACGTCCGGGGACAGTTGTAGTGTCGAGCAAATCCTGCACCAAGCCTGAAACAGCGGCTAAGTCCCGAACAGGATCACAACTCGACCGAAGAACGGGATCTCCATAGAGACGAATCTCTCTAATCGCCAACTTTGAAAACCGCCTGAACCTTTACTCAATCACGGCGATCAGATCGCCGCCCTCGACTGGAGTTGGACCCAGGACCCCAAGCCGTATCACCTTGCCCGCGACGGCCGCCTGAATGTTGGCCTCCATCTTCATCGCCTCAATAGTTGCAATCGGTTGGCCAATCACTACGGTGTCACCCACAGAAACTTTAGGCGTGACAACCCCAGTGAAAGGTGCGGCAGCGTGAGCGGGGTTGGCTGGATCTGCCTTCTCTGCAGAGGAAGATGCCGCGGCAATGCTGTAGTCGCGCACTGTCACGGGGCGCAATTGACCATTGAGCTTGGCCATGACGCTTCGAAAGCCCTTGCTGTCTGGTTCACCAATCGCTTCTAACGAGACAAACAGCTGAAGCCCCTTGCTCAGTTCGACTACGTGCTCCTGCTCCACCTGCAGGCCGTAGAGGTAATCCACTGTCGACACGTTATCTAAAGCACCGTATTGGTTTCTTAGCCGCTCAAACTCCTTGGTGGGGGCTGGGAAAAGCAATCGATTCAGTGTTGCTTGCACCTCAGCATCATCAGTTGAGTTGAGCTTTTCCAGGTCTTCTTCGCTGACGGGAGTGATGCTGATATCTGGCTTGCGACCTGCTAGGACTTTAGTTCTAAAGGGCTCCGGCCAACCACCTGGAAGATCACCAAGCTCTCCAGCCATGAAGCCGACCACAGATTCAGGAATATCGTAGTTTTGCGGATTTGCCTCAAAATCCTTCGGATCCGCACCCACCGCAACCAAGTGCAGGGCCAAGTCCCCAACCACCTTCGATGATGGGGTTACTTTTGGCGGCCTACCCATTATTCGGTTTGCCTCCTCATACATCTTTTCGATCAGCTCGAACCGATCACCAAGACCTAGTGCGATTGCCTGCTGGCGCAGATTTGAAAGCTGACCGCCCGGAATCTCGTGACGATATACCCTGCCGGTTGGTCCGGGAAGCCCTGATTCAAACGGGGCGTAGACCTTACGAACCGCTTCCCAGTAAGGCTCAAGATCAGTTACCGCATCAAGATCCAGTCCGGTGTCAAATTCGGTGTTTGTGAGGGCTGCGACCAATGCCGAGGCCGAGGGCTGAGACGTTGTGCCGGCCATTGGTGCGGATGCAACATCAACCGCATCGACACCGGCTTCAATCGCAGCAATCAGAGTTGCAAGCTGGCCACCAGCGGTGTCGTGGGTGTGGAGGTGGACAGGAAGATCAAAACGCTCACGCAGTGCGGTGACCAAGATTCTTGCTGCTTGTGGGCGGAGCAAACCAGCCATGTCCTTGATGGCGAGAATGTGGGCACCTGCCTTGACCATCTGATCGGCAAGGTCGAGGTAATACTCCAAGGTGTAAAGCTTTTCTTCCGGATCTAGGAGGTTCGCGGTGTAGGTGATTCCAACCTCAGCTACAGAGCCCGTAAGCTCCCTAACTGCCCTGATTGCAGGCTCCATTTGGCTCACATCGTTCAAGGCATCAAAAATCCTGAAGATGTCAACACCTGTTTTCGCGGCCTGGCCCACAAAAGCCCTGGTCACCTCTTCTGGGTATGGTGTGTAGCCAACTGTGTTTCGGCCACGCAGCAACATTTGAATACAAATGTTTGGCAGAGATTTTCTTAGAGCAGCGAGTCGATCCCACGGATCTTCACCCAAAAAACGCAAGGCAACATCGTAGGTTGCTCCGCCCCAGGCTTCGATAGAGAGAAGCTCAGGGGTCATTCGTGCAACATATGGAACCGCTGCAACCAAATCCTTGCCTCTGACTCTGGTGGCAAGCAGTGACTGGTGGGCATCTCGGAAAGTGGTGTCGGTTACTTTTACTTTTGTTTCCGACCTTAGCCACTTTGCAAAACCCTCAGGTCCAAGTTCAGTCAGGAGTTGCTTGGTGCCCGGTTTTGGAGCTTTGGTCAGATCGATTGCAGGAAGCTTCTGCTGAGGGTCTTGCTTATCACCGCGCTCACCGTGAGGTTTGTTCACGGTCACTTCGGCAAGCCACTGAACTACCTTGGTGCCGCGGTCCTGAGAAGCTCTACCCTTCAACAGCTCAGGGCGCTCATCAATAAAGTGTGTTGATAGATCTCCGGATGCAAAAGTTGGGTCAGCCAAGACTGCCTGAAGGAAGTTGATGTTGGTTGCTACCCCTCTGATGCGGAACTCCGCGAGGGCACGCTTTGCACGATTTACTGAAGACTCAAAATCTCGGCCGCGAGTAATTAGCTTGACCAGCATCGAGTCAAAGTGCGGTGAAACCTCGGCACCTGTGGTAACCGTGCCGCCGTCGAGTCGAATACCTGCGCCGCCTGGCGAGCGATAGGTGGTAATCATTCCAGTGTCAGGCCTAAACCCAGCGGCTGGATCCTCGGTTGTTATGCGGCACTGCATAGCAAATCCGTGTGGCCTGATTGATTCCTGAGACAACCCTCGGTCGGCGAGCGACTCTCCAGCAGCTATCCGAAGCTGAGATTGAACCACATCGACA
>CAYTOH010000117.1:0-3589 GCA_964439375.1 uncultured Aquiluna sp. | reverse complement strand
AAACCCCGAGCTGCCTGATTGCTTCAACTCGAATGATCATTTCGTAGGTGGCAGCCCGGGCAGAATTGAATTTCGTAAGCTCTTGAACTGCCCCTGGATACTGCTTTCTGAGTTTCCCTGTTTCATCAACCGCTTGGCCTAGTAGGAGCGAATACTGCGGGTGATCGTCAAGGTATTGAATTGCCTTGTCAAGCCCCTGGACATCAAAGCGAATGTCGTCATCTGAGAAGACCAGGTACTCGCCCTTGGCTAACCATATGGCCCGGTTTCTACTCTTTGCGACACCTAGGTTCTGAAGCTCAGCGATCTCGATATCGTCTCTGAGCATGAGCTCACCGAGACCCTCGCCCCGCCATGCCATGTTCTCGGGGTTTTGGATAATTATGGCGACATTCCAGTCGGGCCGCTCTGCGGGGGGAACAATGTTTCCAACCCGCTGAGCCATCGTTGAATACCCGAGGGTCAGCTTGATCATTAGAAGCTGTTGGCCTTTGCTCTAGCAAAACGCATCAGCGAGCTCGACACCGAACTGAAGGTTGTGTTCTGAAGCCTTAGACCCAAGAACAAGACAATCGTGTTCGCTAGGCTCACCTGACCCTGCAGGCTCATCCAGATCAAAACACCCAGCAGGAGAACAATCCCAAAGCTTGCGATCAGGGTCCCGATCTCGGCCTGCTGAATTCTGGAACCCAAACGTTCAGCCGGAGTGACATCCTTCTTGGCACGCTTTTTCTCTACGAAGCCACGCTGCTTTTTCAGCTGGCGTTTGAAAAAGACGCCCATGATTTGCAGCACAATGAGAATCAACACCAAGTTGACAGCCGCAAACACAGGAGAGAGCACGAAGAAGAACGCGGCAATAACAAAGAGCTGAGTCAGAAAGCTCAGCACGTTAACAAGCTCAAGGCCCATTGCCCACTCCCAGGACTCTTTGGTCTTGGACTTCTCTCTCGTGTCAGCCCCAAAGGCCTTGTCAAAGAATTTCACGCGGTAGGTCTTTTGCAAGTAGTTGGCTGTTCTGGTTGAAACAAACAAAACAGCAAAGATTGCGACCGAGATAATCAGCTCGGTCGCGCTCATGGAAGAACCGTCAATCACTAGGTCGGTGAAGAGCTTGGCGACCAACAGTTCTATGACTGGGATGGCTGCGGCAATTAGAACAAGCAAAACCAACTGGGTGCGGTATTTACCCTTCGGGACCAAAAGTCTCGAAGAGGAAAGTAGCTCCTGGAAGATTTTCTTCAAGCGCTACTTCTTCCCCAGCCGCTCAAGACCCTGCTTGATGTGGCCAATGACCTCATCCTTCTTTGCTTCACTGACCTTGATGTCTCGAATTAGGTTCCCGAGGTCGCGACCGGTTAGGTCTAGCCCCACAACCTGAGGGTTCATAACCTCAACCCCAGCACCGAGTGCATAGTCCTCATACTTGATTCCTGAGCCGTGAACATTCTCCTCATAGCCCTCGAAGGTCACTAGCCCACACGGGATGCCATAGCTCTGGCAGGTAATCATGATGTGCATGGCTGACGTGATTACAGCGTCATAGGTTGCAAGCTTGCCGACAAACTCGGCAATGTCAGGCTGCCTGGAAAGCATTACCGATAGCTCTTCGACATTCTCAGGCAGCCTCATTGGAATTGAGGTGTGAGAGAAGTGCCTCACAAACGCAATCTTGCCGTTAGTGGCTCCTCGAGTAACCGGGATAACTCTCGAAAGCGCAAGCCCAGGGTCACCAAAAGCCTCTAGTGCCGGACCACCAGAAGCCTTCAAAACACGAGCGGTGATCGGCCCACGAACCGAGACATACTGCGCCTTGCGATTGAGTTCAATGTCATCAGTTGAAATACCAGTTCCAACCACTACCGAGTTGGATTTGATAAACCTTCCAATTGAGCCAAGTGAAATCAGGTGGGGCTTAGCCGCGGGCTTCACCGGCGACTGCAGCACCACTCGAGCATCGGTGTAGTGAGAGATCATCAATGGGGAGAGCCAGTCGCCGAAATTACCCGGGAATGGTTTTGACCACCAAGCAAGTCTGACCTTGTGATCAGACTCCTTTGCGCTGTAACTCAGGAAGGCCTCCGAGGCCTCGATGATCGAGGCTTCGCCGTATGAGGCGATGTATTTGTTGTCAAACTCGGCCCGAGCCTTGGCAAACAAAACAGCATCACCCTTGATGCCGCCTCCGAGCATCTCGCCAACCATGCGAGAGCGCTCGGGGTCAATGGTCTTTGCTTTGCCTGCAGTCAGGATGCCGGTGATGCCGGTTGAGTCTGCGATTCTGCGAAGCGGCTTCTTGATTGAATCTGGCAAGGCCTTCTCAATCGCTTTTGCCTGCTTCAGGAGTTTCTTCTTTGTGCTGACCTGCTTGCCCGCTCCGTGCTGGACAACCTTGTCCTTGAAATCTGCCACGTTGCCCGAGGAGCCAAAGACGAAGAAAGCTTCTCTTGAGCCAGGCTCAGCTAGCTTGCGATCGCGAACTATCGCGGTCGAGGGAATCATCTGGAAGGTGAGTTTTTTGGCATTTGCTCGCCAAGCCTCTTCCAGGAAGTAGTCATCGGTTGCCTTGAGCTCCGCGCGCTGCTCCAGCTCATAAGCATCTTCAACTAACTTGCGACCCTGCTCTGTGGCGTTAACGCCCCAGAAGCTTGGCTCCCAGAACCTGGTGCGGTTGTGGTAGCCAATCTGAAGCGGGGAGCCAAAGCTTCTTTGGAAGCCAATGAAATCTGCTGTGGTGTTGGAGATGTAGTCAGGCAGTGAGGTGATGCGGCAATCCACATCGATCCAGAACACCATCTTGGTTGGGTGCTTGTGGCAAATCTCTCGGATGAAGCCAATCTTTCTGCGGGTGACATCAGCCCAGTCCTCACCCGGACGCTTCTGGATCTCGAGAAGCTCATGGCTGATGCCCAATGCATCTAGCTGCTCACGCAGTTCTTTGGCGTGGCCGCCGTAATAGGCGTCTGGGGTGTAAAAGCTACATACAACTACATCGCGGTTACTCACGCGTAAAAGCTACCAGCTGGGAGCTACTTAACCCCTTTATAGAGCCCCCACCAAAAACCAATACCCCAGCTCAGATGCATAGTCGGTAGCACTGCGCAAAGCCAAAGCTTTTGCTTTGAAGAAAGAGATGTGAAGAAAAAGCTGTAGAAGCCGATAGCCGTCAAATAGAGCGCAAGGGGTAGACCAAAGAGCACGGCGACGACAAGCAGCGGTGGCACCCAATACCTCGCTGAGCTATCACCTGGGTTTTGTTTGGTGAGCGCCCCGCGCCAAACACCGGTTTTGAAAAACTGCTTGGCAAGTTCGGCCATGGTTGATCTGGGGTAGTAACCAACCTGGAGTCGTGGGTCAAACCAGACCTTGTATCCAGCCTTGATGATTCTTTGGTTTAGCTCCCAGTCCTGACCCCTAACCCAAGTCTCTGAGTAGCCACCAAGTTCATCGAGCACATCTTTTCTAAAGACCCCTAGGTAGACGGTCTCCACCTCACCCGCTTTGCCACCGAGGTGAAAAGAACCACCACCTAGACCAATGCGGTTGTTGTAGGCAAAGGCGATTGCCGACTGCAAGTCGGTCTTGCCCT
>CAYTOH010000116.1:0-3603 GCA_964439375.1 uncultured Aquiluna sp. | reverse complement strand
GCCTCAAAGGCTACTGGATTCCCAATTGCCAAGATTGCAGCAAAGCTTGCCATTGGATACACGCTCGACGAGATTCCAAATGACATAACCGGCGTTACCCCAGCGAGCTTTGAGCCGACCCTGGATTACATCGTGGTTAAGGCTCCAAGATTTGCATTTGAGAAGTTCCCGGCAGCCGACCCAACCCTGACTACCACGATGAAGAGCGTCGGTGAGGCGATGGCGATTGGTAGAACCTTCACCCAAGCTCTCCAGAAGGCTCTCAGGTCACTTGAAAAACGAGGCTCGTCTTTCCACTGGGGTGATCAACCTCTTGACCGCAACGAATTGCTCGAACGCATCAAGACCCCAACAGACGAGCGAGTTGTGCAAGTTCAACAAGCACTTCGTTTGGGCGCTACCGCACAGCAAGTTTTTGAGGCAACAAAGATTGACCCTTGGTTCATTGACCAAATTCAACTAATCAACGAAATTGCACAATGGATTGCGGTCGAGCCTGAACTCAACTTTGAGAATCTCAAGAAAGCAAAGCAACACGGCTTTTCTGATGCCCAAATAGCTCAGCTGAGAGGAATTGATGAGTCAGCAGTCAGATCCTTTAGGCACGAACTCGGCTTGAGGCCTGTTTACAAAACCGTTGACACCTGCGCGGGGGAGTTTCCGGCTTTGACTCCTTACCACTACAGCTCCTACGAGCAATTCACCGAGGTTAGGCCATCAGATCGCAAGAAGGTAGTGATTTTGGGATCTGGCCCCAACCGTATTGGTCAGGGTGTTGAGTTTGACTACTCGTGCGTGCACGCAACTTTTGCACTGCGAGATGCTGGTTTTGAAACCATCATGATCAACTGCAATCCAGAAACTGTCTCTACCGACTATGACACATCGGACCGGCTCTATTTCGAACCGATGACCCTGGAAGATGTGCTTGAGGTGATTCATGCCGAGTCGCTTTCGGGCGAGCTGATGGGAGTAATGGTTCAGCTTGGTGGTCAGACCGCATTGGGTCTTGCTAAAGGACTGAAGCAGGCGGGTGTTCCAATTCTTGGTACCACGCCAGAGTCGATAGATCAGGCTGAGGAGCGTGGTCAATTTCAAGAGATTCTTGACCGCGCGGGTCTTCTTGCGCCCGCCAACGGCGTTGCAACGGACCTTGATGGGGCGATTACGATCGCGAACCGCATCGGGTATCCGGTATTGGTAAGACCAAGTTTCGTTCTCGGTGGGCGTGGGATGGAGATTGTCTATGACGAAGCCTCTCTGCACGGCTACTTTGATCGGATTGCGCAGCACGCACTTGTTGATTCTGAGCATCCACTGTTGGTAGATCGATTCCTTGACGACGCCATCGAGATTGACATCGATGCGCTTTTTGACGGCGAACAGCTCTTCGTTGGCGGAGTCATGGAACACATCGAAGAGGCCGGAATTCACTCTGGAGACTCAAGCTGTACTCTGCCCCCGATTACTCTGAGTGAAAACCAGATCAACAGAGTTGCTAAAGCGACCGAGGAGATAGCTCGCGGGCTAAATGTGAAGGGCCTAATCAACGTTCAGTTCGCGCTGGCAGCTGATGTTCTCTACGTGCTGGAAGCAAATCCCAGGGCTTCGAGAACGGTGCCTTTTGTCTCAAAAGCACTGGGCATCACTCTTGCAAAAGCTGCGGCATTGGTCATGGCTGGCTTCAGTATCAATGATCTGATTGCCCAAGGGCAGTTGCCAGCGAGAGATGGCAGACACCTTCCCTCTGGAACTCCGATCTCGGTGAAAGAGGCTGTGTTGCCATTCAAGCGATTCGCCACGAAGGACGGTCGATTTGTTGACTCACTGCTAGGCCCGGAGATGCGATCTACCGGCGAGGTTATGGGCATAGATGTTGACTTCCCAACTGCCTTCGCAAAGTCCCAAGCTGGCGCTGGATCGAGCCTGCCACTGAGTGGCACTGTGTTTGTATCGGTCGCAGATCGAGACAAACCCCAGCTACTGCTGCCGGCTCGTAGGCTTTCGCAGCTGGGATACCGGATCTTGGCCACCGATGGAACGGCGAAGATGCTTGAGCGACACGGCATCAAGGCCGAGCGGGTGATTAAGCACTCAGAAGCGGATGAGGGTAAGCGCTCGATTGTTGAGATGATCACTGCGGGGGAGGTTGATGTCGTAGTCAACACACCTAGCGGAGCTGACGCTCGCAGTGACGGATATGAAATCAGAGCCGCGACAACAGCAGCTGACAAGCCAATCTTCACGACCATTGCCCAGCTCAGTGCGGCTATTGGGTCTTTTGAAGTTATTCGTGAGGGTCGGTTCAAAGTGAAGCCGCTGCAGGAGTATGCGATTGAGCGCAGGGCTCTGACCAATGGCTAATTTCGCACAAAGACTTGCCGCGATAACGCAGGAGCACTCGCAGCTGTGCCTTGGGATAGATCCTTCGCAATCTGAACTAAGCGAATGGAGTCTTCCCGACACGGCTGCTGGCGCTCGGGAGTTCGGTCTAAGGTGCGTTGATGCAGCCGTTGGGCGAATCGGAATTGTTAAGCCACAAATTGGCTTTTTTGAACGATTTGGCTCTGCTGGCTTCTTAGCCCTCGAGGAGATTTTGGCGGAGGCAAGGGCGGCCGGACTTTTCGTTATTGCCGACGCCAAGCGCGGTGATATTGGTTCGACCATGCAGGGCTACGCCCAAGCTTGGTTTGGGGATGATTCACCGCTGAGATCAGATGCCCTGACCGTATCGGGCTATCTTGGACCGGACTCGCTGCAAGACATGCTGGAACATGCCAGTGATGTGCAGGGAGGCTTATTCGTGCTCTGCGCAACTTCTAACCCCGAGGCTCAGCAGCTTCAGCGGGCAACCAGTGGAAACAAAACAGTTTCCCGACTGGTTATGGAAGCGGCTCAAGCAGTCGAAGAGCGCAACCTTGGACTAGTAATTGGGGCTACCCAGAATCTTGATGACTTTGGTATCGGTTCAATAGTGACAAGCGACTGTGGGGTGCCCATCCTTGCCCCTGGTTTTGGAGCGCAGGGTGCCTTGCTCAGCGATCTCAAACTCAAGTTTGGTGCTTCGAGTTCGAGGGTTATAGCCTCGATGTCTCGGGGGTTAACCTCTGGTGGCCCCGAGCGACTCAAGGAAGCAATCGAGCAAGCGAAGGCGGAGCTGTGACACTAGTGGTTTTGGCAGGTCCCGCGGGAGTTGGCAAGGGAACAATCGTAAGGTCGATTCTTGGATCCGAGTCAGACTTCATGCTCTCTGTTTCGGCTACGACTAGGCCGCCTAGACCGGGGGAAATAGACGGGATTGACTATCACTTTGTTTCTCAAACTGAATTTGAAGAACTCATTTCGCAAAATCAACTGCTTGAGTATGCCCTTGTCCATGGCAGTAACTACTACGGAACTCCTCTAAACGAGCTAACCCGGGCTGAGGCAGAGGACAAGCATCTGCTCCTCGAGATAGACCTGCAGGGAGCAAGGCAGGTCAAAGAGAGAATTCCTCAGGCCTTGTCAATCTTCATTCAACCTCCGTCGTGGGAGAAGCTGGAGGAGAGACTTCGGGGAAGAGGGACCGAGACTGAACAGCAAATACTAACTAGACTTCTAACA
>CAYTOH010000115.1:0-3630 GCA_964439375.1 uncultured Aquiluna sp. | reverse complement strand
AGAATTGTCGTTCTCACTCAGTACAAGTCTCACTCGCTCGACAGGCACGTCTCACAAACTTGGCGTATGTCGCCGCTCCTCGGTGCCTACGTCGCTTCTGTTCCAGCCCAGCAGCGCTTGGGTAAGCGCTGGTACACGGGCAGCGCTGATGCCATTTTGCAGTCGATGAACGCGCTATCGGATGAGCGCCCCGACTATGTGGTTGTGGTTGGTGCCGACCACGTATACCGAATGGATTTCGACCAGATGTTGCAGTCACATATCGAGTCGGGCATGGAGGCAACTGTCGCCGCCATTCGGCAGCCAATTGCCTTAGCTCCGCAGTTTGGCGTGCTTGAGGTGGATCAACAGGATCCTCGGATCATCAAAAAGTTCCGAGAGAAGCCTCAGGATCCTCAGCCGGTTCCTGGCGATCCAACCCAAGCCCTGGTTTCAATGGGTAACTACATTTTCAATGCGCAGTCACTAATTGAGGCAATCGAGCTAGATGGCCAAAATGAAGACTCCTCGCATGACATGGGTGGCGACATAATTCCTTACTTCGTAGCAAAAGGCACTGCGGGATCGTATGACTTCACCTACAACGAAATTCCTGGGGCAACCCCCAGGGACAAGTCTTACTGGAGAGACGTTGGGACCATCGAAAGCTATTACGACGCTCACATGGACCTGATTTCAACCATGCCTATCTTCAACCTCTACAACGCTGACTGGCCTGTCTATAACCAGCAGATCAACATGCCGCCAGCCAAATTCATCCACGATTCAGAGGGCAATCAGGGAAGAACAAACGATTCGATTGTGAGCCTTGGCGTTGTGGTTTCGGGAGGCATTGTTGAGCGCAGCGTGCTCTCCCCCAACGTTCGGGTTTACTCCCGATCGCTGATCACAGACTCGGTGCTTCTAGACAATGTTCAAATCGGTCGCGACTGCACTGTAAGAAAAGCAATCCTCGACAAGGACGTTGTGCTAGCAGATGGTGCGAGCGTTGGGGTCAGTCGTGAGCGTGACCTTGACAGAGGCTTGACGGTCACCGACACGGGCATTGTCGTGGTCCCGAAGGGGATGTTAGTTACCCCTTGACCAAGTTTTTAGTGGTTTTCGACGTTGACTCAACCCTTATCGAAGACGAAGCAATCGAGTTATTGGCCGAGCGAGCCGGGCGGAGAGCTGAAGTCGCAGCCGTGACTGAACGCGCGATGCGCGGCGAACTTGATTTTGCGGCCAGCTTGATTGAAAGAGTGGCAACCCTTGAGGGATTGCCTGAAACCGTTTTAGCTGAGGTCGCAAGGGAGCTCAGGCCCACCAAGGGTGCCGCGGCCTTAGTCGAGGCTATTCACCAAAAAGGAGGAAAGGCTGCGGCGGTTTCGGGCGGATTCATTCAACTCCTCGGGCCAGTAAAAAAAGCTGTTGGTTTTGATTTTGAGCGTGCGAACACGCTTGAGGTTGCTAATGGCAGGCTAACGGGCAAGGTGTTGGGCACGATAGTAGACAGGCAAGTAAAGGCTGACTCCCTGTTAGCTTGGGCTAGCGAGCTTAACCTCGATAAATCCAAGACCATCGCTGTTGGTGACGGCGCAAATGATCTTGGGATGATGGCCGTTGCCGGACTATCAGTAGCTTTTTGTGCAAAGCCGATTGTTCAAAATCAGGCCAAAATTTCCCTGAATGAAAGGGATCTTGGTCAGCTGATTCAACTTTTGCCTTAGGCACCGGTCGAGTGCAAACCACCATCTACGTGGATCAGCTCTCCGGTGGTGGCAGGGAACCAGTCGCTTAGCAGCGCGACTAGGCCCCTTGCAGCAGCCTCGGTGTCCGTTAGATCCCATCCAAGAGGCGCGCGGCCTGTCCAGAGCTCTTCCATGGTTGCAAAACCAGGAATTCCCTTGGCAGCAGTGGTGCGCAATGGCCCAGCTGAGATTAGGTTGACGCGAATCCCCTTGTCGCCCAGATAGCGAGCCAGGTAGCGGGAAGTTGATTCAAAGGCGGCCTTTGCGACACCCATCCAGTCGTAAACCGGCCAGGAGACGGTTGCGTCAAATGTCAGCCCAACAACCGAGCTTGGGTTGTTCAACACGGGCACGCAAGCTGCGGTGATTGCCTTTAGCGAATAAGCAGAAACTTCGACCGCGGTTGAAACATCCGACCAAGGGGTTTCCATAAAGTTGCCACCCAGCGCAGTCTGAGGGGCAAAGGCGATGGCGTGAACGATGCCATCCAGAGTCCCAAGGTTCTCTCGGATGTGGCCGGGAAGCGCTGCCAGGTCAGCTTCACTGGTTGCATCAAGTTCAATCACCTTCGCTGGCTTTGGTAGGCGTTCGGCAATCTTTTGAGTGATCGGGAGCATGCGCCCGAAGGAGCTAAGAAGCACCTCGGCACCTTCTTGCTGTGCCAGCTTTGCGGCGCTGAATGCGATAGATGCCTCTGTCAGCACGCCGGTGATCAAAATCTTCTTGCCTTCAAGGATGCCCAAAGTAATCTCCTAAGTCGTTATGGAAAAAGCTACACCTAGTGACCCATGCCAAGGCCACCATCAACCGGAATAACTGCTCCGGAGATGTAGGCGGCATCATCTGATGCCAGCCATCTGACAACCTTCGCGACCTCGGAAGGGGAAGCGAATCGGCCAGCTGGAATCCTTGCCTTGTAGTTTGCAATCAACTCTTCGCTGAGTTCAGCAGTCATGTCGGTGTCGATAAATCCTGGTGCCACGACGTTCGCGGTTATGTTCTTGCCGCCAAGTTCGCGAGTTACGCTTCTTGCAATTCCCACCAGAGCGCTCTTGGTCGCAGAGTAGTTGACCTGGCCCGCACTCCCCAAAAGTCCCACGACGCTCCCGATTAGAATCACACGACCGAATTTTGCCTTCAGCATGGACTTTGTGACTCTCTTGAGCACGCGGAACACGCCATTGAGGTTTGTGTTAACCACCGACTCAAACTCCTCGTCACTCATTCGCAAGAGCAAGGTGTCCTTTGTGATCCCAGCGTTTGCAACCAGCACCTCAATCGGCCCGAGTTGCGCTTCGACTTGGGCAATTGCATCGTCAAGTGAAGCTGAATCTGTTACATCTGCCCGAACGGTCATCGAGCCTAAGGGTCCATTCCCAGACCTAGCCGTCACTGCCACCTTGTAGCCAGCAGACACAAACTCTTCGGCGATAGCGAAACCAATGCCGCGATTGCCGCCAGTGACCAAGACAGTTCTGGGAGTTTGCATTTGTTTGCTCCTTGCGGGAATACCATTGGCGTTATGGCGTTGTGAATACCACAGTCTAATAATTCATTGCATCAGAAACTGGTAACCAAATTGGCCAAAAGGCAAAGCGCGACCACTCTTGAGATTTCTCCAGAGCAAGAGCGACGCACCAGAATGATCAAATACACCGTCGCGATGAGCGTCAGGATGGTCTGCATTGTGCTTGGGGTATTTGCTCAGGGTTGGCTCATGTGGGTTTTCTTTGCTCTGGCTATTTTCTTGCCCTACTTTGCGGTAATCATTGCGAACGCCCAAGGTCCAGACCCAAAGCAAGCTGCCGCCACACTGGTAGCTCCGAAACTGACTATCTCAGCTCAGGACATCAAGATTGCAGATGACAAGTAAGTGCTCCAGGGCAGGGTGCAGCAATCC
>CAYTOH010000114.1:0-3657 GCA_964439375.1 uncultured Aquiluna sp. | reverse complement strand
ACCCTTGTGACCGCCGTGTAGTTAGGGCCTAACGCCTGGAGCGCAGCAGCCGCGGTTAGAAGTTTCTGAACCGAGGCAGCCCTGGCGGAGACGTTGCCAGATCGCTCAAACAGTACATTGCCTGTTGCAGCGTCTCGGACCTCAGCCTGCAATTGCTCAATGCCGGCAGCATCTTCGAGTTCCTTGACCGAGCACGGTTCAAGAAGTGGTTCTGACTCAGTTTGCGGAGACTGGGTGGGAGCTTCAGCGCTTGGGCTTGGCTCAACTGTTGCCAGGCTTGTTTCCTGCGGTTGGTTTGGGCTCAAGGGGCCAAATAGCAAAAGACTAAGGGCAATGCCACCAACTACTAAACCGCTACCGATTCCAATAAGCGTTTGCTTCAAATCTCTCCACCTAAGCTGATACCCATGAAGCTTATTCGCCTGATTCTGACAATTTTCTTCGTGACGCTTGCTCTTCCTGCTCAAGCTCATGATCAGCTAATTGACCAAAGCCCTAAAGATGGCGAAACCCTGCAGGCCGGAATCGTAGAAATCAAATTGAATTTCAACAATGAACTGCTAAACCTCGGCGACTCCGGTGCTGAGATTCTCGTGCTGAATTCCGACGGAGAGCAGCAAAATCCTGGCTGTGCGCTCATTGAGGGCAGGGACGCGACTATTCAGCTTTCACTCGCAGATGCAGGCAAATACTCGGTTGCATGGCGCGTAGTTTCCTCGGATGGACACCCGATCTCAGGAGAATTTGAATTCAACCTGGAAAACAGCACTGGTTACCTGCAGGATCCAAACTTCAGCTTTATCGACTGCCCAGAACCGGTTCTAATCTCTGCACCTGAGCAGCCAAACAGCTTTGGCTACTGGATTCTTTGGCTATCCCTGGGCGGAGTTGCTATTGCCCTCTTTTTTATTCTTGGGCCAAAAAAGAACCGCAACTAGCGAAACCGCGGTAAGTAAAACCCCAACGGCTGCTGCCTCTAGCAAGACCTGCCATCTAAGCCCCGCAGGAGCCGCGTAGGCAGAGTAGGCAATGTCCAGAGCCTGGGTATACATAAATCCCGCGACAACCGCCACCAACAATGTTTTCAGCGCAGCTTTTGAGCCAACCCTGAGTTTGCTTGCGCTCCAGCTCACAACCACCATTAGGAAAACCGCAGTTGCCGTGCTGATTACCGCAAGCTCGGTAGATGGGTGATAAAGCCAGCTCAGCGCAGCAAAGCCAGCCGCGGCAATGATCCAAACAAGAGCTAGTTTCATTCGTTGTCGAGCTGGCAGAACTGATCTAGCGGCTCTTTAGGACCTGCAACCACTATCTGGTCACCCGTTCTGAGCACTGTGTCAGGGAAGGCTGGAGTGTATTTGCCATCACCCTTTGAGGTTGCAACGACAGTGATGCCAAAGGTTGAGCGGATCTTCGCATCTGCCAGCGCCTTGCCGTCAAAGATGTGCGGCACGTAGGTCTTGACCATCACGAAGTCCTCATCGATTGGCACATACTCGAGAGACTCACCAGAAACCATGTGTGCTACTCGCAGACCCATGTCATACTCCGGGAAAACCACGTGGTGAGCACCAAGCTGGCGAAGAATTCGTCCGTGCGGCTCGGAGTTTGCCTTGGCCCAAACGTTTTTCACACCAAGTTGCAGTAGCAGCGAGGTGGTCAAAATGCTTGCTTCAATGTCTGCACCAATAGCCACCACTGCAGAGTCGAAGTCAGCGATCCCAAGCTCGCGAAGCACAGCCTCATCTGTGGTGTCAGCCTTGACGCTGTGGGTGAGCTCCGCTGACATGCTTTGCACTAGCTTCTCGTCTGTGTCAACTCCTAGGACCTCGTGACCATTTTTCATTAGCTCACGAGCTAGCGAAGAGCCAAAACGACCCATTCCAATAACCACCACACTTTGGTGCAGGTGGCGCTTTTTTGATCTGTTAGCCAAGTAACGGCCTTTCCTTTGGTAACTCATAGTGACGCTTCGTGATTCGAAGCGCAAGCGCGGAGGCAATGACCACTGGCCCTAGCCTTCCCACAAACATCAGTATTGATAGCCAAACCTGTGCAAAGTCTGGCAGGTCTGCGGTAATTCCGGTGCTCAAACCGACGGTAGCGGCCGCTGAGATGACCTCAAACAGCACCTGGTCAAGGCTGAAGTCGGTCAAAGCCGTAAGCATCAGCGTGGAGAACAAGATCGTCATGCTGCTAAGTGCGACAAGCGTCAGCGCTTGACGCTGGATTGACCTAGGCAAACGCCTGCGGCCAACGTTCACCGCTGTCTCACCACGAATCTCGGTGTAGATGATGAAAAACAGCACGGCCATGGTTGTGACCTTGATACCACCGGCTGTCGAAGCGGAGCCTCCACCTACAAACATCAAAAAGTCCATGCCCAACCAGGTGGCGTGATCCATCTCAGCGAGGTCTACGGTATTCAACCCACCGGAGCGTGTCATCACAGAGGCAAAGAAAATGTTCACGAACTTATCGATCAGGTTCATGCCACCGATGGTCTTTTCGTTACCCCACTCCATCAGGCCAATAAACAGTGAGCCCAAAAACAGCAGAACCCCAGAAGCCCAGAGCGTTATCTTGCTGTGAAGTGAAAAGCGCTTGCGCTTCCCATTTGCCTGAACGTTCAGCTTCCAGATCTTTTCGTGAATCTCGATAAGAACCGGAAAGCCAAGGCCTCCAACGATCACCGCAAGAGCAACTGGGGCAATAAAGAAGGCATCGTTGGCAAAGCCGGTCAAGCTGTCTGAGTAAAGCGAGAACCCGGCATTATTGAAGGCGCTAATGGCGTGAAACACGCCATACCAAATCGAGTCTGGCCATGACATGTCGTATTCGTTGCGCAGCCTGAAGCTCAGGTAGCCAGCCAAGATCGCTTCGAAGCCAAAGTAAACCAGGATGATTCTCTGCAACAACTTCGGAACGTTGTCAGCACCGACAATCTTGGCTTCCGCAAAAGTATTGAGCCTGTCAGAAAGTGAAATTCGACCAGAAATCAATAGGCCCAGAACGGTCGCGAAGGAGACAATACCTAGACCACCGGCCTGAATCATCACCAAGATTGCGCCCTGCCCAAAGGGCGACCAGAAGGTGCCGGTGTCAACCACCGTTAGACCAGTTAGGCAGACTGCAGAAACTGCGGTGAAGAGCGCTGTGACAAAATCAGTTGCCTCGCCGGATGCGCTTGAGACAGGAAGCATCAGCACGATGGTGCTGATTGCTACGGCTGCGCCGAAGGCGAGTACCACAATTTGCGTGGGGTGCAATCCGCGTTTGCGGCTTACTTGAGTCACCGCCAAAGCCTACGCCGATTTTTCAGAGAACCCAAGTAGGCAATTGGTAGGGTCTAAGCATGGTGCGGGGGCAAATTGCTTTTTTGGCTGCGCTGAGCCTATTGCTCAGTGGCTGCACCGTCAGCTACACCCCAGACACCCAAACCCCGATCGCTTCTCCGACCCAGACTGTTGAAACGTCTGACACTAGCCAACAGCCCACTCCAACACCCACTGAGTCGGCAAACGAGGAACCCGCACCTCGAACTATCTCAAATACTGTCGCACCTGCTCAGGAGACAATTGAGCGCAACAACTTTGAGTATCTGCTTAGCTCCCTAAAAATCGAGCCTGAGCAAGGCAGTGGCTACAACCGCGACTT
>CAYTOH010000113.1:0-3659 GCA_964439375.1 uncultured Aquiluna sp. | reverse complement strand
AGTAGATCCTGACCAACCCGCATAACTATCTGCGCTTCCGCTTTTCTCTAACCCTTACGCCAATCTCAATTGGTGTGCCCTCGAAGCCATAGGCTTCGCGAAGCTTGCGAATGATGAAGCGGCGATAGCCCGCTTCGATAAAGCCGGTTGCAAAGAAAACAAACTTTGGAGGCCTAGATGCCGCCTGAGTCCCGAACAAGATTCGTGGCTGCTTGCCGCCACGGATGGGGTGAGGATTGCCCGCCTGAAGCTCTTGAATGAAGGCATTCAGCTTGCCGGTTGGGATTCTGAAGTCCCAGCCCTCGAGAGCTAGCTCTAAGGCGGGTACCAGCTTTTCAAGGTGCCTACCGGTAGAAGCAGAGATGTTTACCCTAGGGGCCCAATCGACGTGAGCTAGATCTCGCTCAATCTCTTTTTCGAGATAGATGCGCCTATCCTCATCGAGAAGATCCCACTTGTTGAAGGCCAGCACAAGGGCTCGCCCTGAATCCAATGCGAGTTGCACGATTCGAATATCGGCTTCGCTAATTGGCTCGGTGACGTCAAACAGAACTACTGCAACCTCTGCTCGCTCCAGCGCGGTTGCGGTTCGGAGTGATGCGTAAAAGTCAGCGCCGGTCGTGCGGTGCATACGGCGCCTGATTCCTGCGGTATCCACAAAGCGCCAGATTCTTCCCGCAATCTCGACTTGCTCATCGATTGGGTCCCTGGTTGTACCGGCCAAATCATTGACGACAGCGCGGTTGGTGCCGGTTGCCTTATTCAGCAAAGAAGACTTGCCAACGTTTGGGCGGCCAATCAATGCGACTCTACGAGGGCCGGTGTATTCGTCCTGAGCAACGTTTGACTTTTCGGGGAGCACCTTGAGGGCCGCATCCAGAAGATCTGCCACTCCGCGTCCGTGAAGTGCTGAGACTGGGTAGGGTTGACCGAGCCCGAGAGACCAAAGTCCCGCGGCCTCACCTTCAAGGTGAGTGTCGTCAATCTTGTTTGCCACCAAGAGCACTGGCTTACCGCTGGCACGCAGCATTTTCACCACACGCTCATCCGATGCTGTTGCGCCTACGAGCGCATCAACCACAAACAGCACTGCGTCAGCCAGCTCGACCGCAACCTCCGCTTGCTCGGCAACCGAAGCATCGATTCCCTTGGCGTCATGTTCCCAGCCGCCGGTGTCAACCAGGGTTAGCGGTCGACCATTCCACTCTGTCTTGTAGGAGACTCGGTCACGAGTGATGCCCGGCTTATCTTCAACAACTGCCTCGCGGCGACCTAGGATGCGGTTTACAAGAGCCGACTTTCCAACGTTCGGGCGACCTACGATTGCCAAAACTGGTGGGGACGGACGGTAACCAGGAGTCAGATCCTCTTCTAGGTTTAGCCCAAGGAGCGCAATATCCTCCTCATCTAGGTCATATTGCTCTAGCTCGGCGCGAAGCACCTCTGCTCTTGCCAGATCCAGCTCTGGCTCTAGTTCTTCATTCACCGCGTATCCTCGCTATTTCCCTCAGCACAGCTTGGACGCTCTGCTCAAAATCCAAATTCGTGGTGTCTACCACGGTCACGCCCTCCGGAGCAGACAGAAACTGCGCTACTTGGCTATCGCGCCTGTCCCTTGAGACCAAGTTTTCCGCAGACTCCGACATTTCAAGCCCACGCCTTTGAAGTCTCACCTCTTCGGAAGCGGTTAGCAAGATCCGAACCTGCGCTTCCGGCGCTACAACAGTTGTGATATCCCTGCCCTCAACCACAATCCCAGTCTGCTTGCAGCTGGCTATGCGCTGGCGGGCATCGCTTTTCTGCAGGGCTCTTACTTCCGCTAGCTGAGCGTAGTCGCTAACTAGCTTCGCCACCGCATCTGTTCTTATCTCATCGGTGACGTCCCTGCCGGCAAGTGTCACGCGGGGGTTATATGGGTCGAGGGAAATCTCATAGGGAAACTCCTGGAGGAACCCTTTTTGACCACTCTGTTTTCCCCAGAGTGCATAAGTCCTATAGCCAGCTCCTGTGTCGAGGTAACCAAAACCAAGCGCTTTGGCGACCGCCTTGGAGACGCTTGATTTACCAGACCCTGCAGGGCCATCAATGGCGACAATAAACTCTGCCACTAGACAAGCCTCCAACCGTTGGCTGAGAGCTCCTTGACTAAGTGCTCGAACGAGGCAGGCAAAACTTGAAGCTCAACAAGACCAATCGGCGCGCCTGGCGAGTGCTCGAGCTTGATCTCTTCGATGTTGACACCAATTTCTCCCACAAAGCTGAACAGGGCCGCCAGAGCACCGGGCGAATCATCAATCATCACCGTCACCTGCTGATAGTGGGCATATTTGCCGCCGTGCTTGCCAGGAATCCGAGCAACTCCGTGGTTGCCACGAGCTAGCAGCGAATGTACCGTGGCTAACGAGCCGCTGGCGTCTATGTCTTCAAGAGCTCTCTCAAGTTGCTCAAGCTCATTGCGCACTTGCGCGATCAGCGGCCTGATTTGGGCAGCGTTTTGCGAAATGATTTGGAGCCATAGGTCTGGGTCGCTAGATGCGATTCTCGAGGTGTCACGAAGGCCTTGGCCTGAGAGTGCCAATTTATCTTCGTCGACCAAAACTAAAGAGCTCGCGAGCGCCGAAGCCAGTAATTGAGGGAGGTGGGAGACCACCGCGACCGACTCATCGTGCTGAGTTGTTGAAAGTTCGACCGGAAGTGCCCCAACCCTGAGGGCCAAGTCTCGAATTAGCCCAACGGCATTTTCGGGATTTTCTGCGCCGGGAGTGATGATCCATGGTCTTGCGAAGAAAAGATCCGCCCTTGCAGAACCCGGTCCGCCCTTCTCTCTACCCGCCATAGGGTGAGAGCCGATGTATCGACCTGAGTCCGAAGACTGTGAAATAGAGTTTGCAATCTCCGACTTCACGCTCGCGACATCAGTGACGATTGCATTTTTGTGCAGGGATAGTTGCTCCAACACCACAGCTGCGGTGATGTCTGGCGGAACGCAAACGACGACGAGGTCCGGCTCGGGTCCGCTGTCTTTGCCTGCCCCATACTCCATGGCTAACCTGAGGTTTGATTTTGATTGATCTTCGAGCCACGCCTGGATACCTTGACGCGCTAAAGCCAGGCCGAGGCTGGTTCCCAGTAATCCCGTGCCAACAATCTTGACGTTGAGGTTCACTGGGCTAGATCAGTCCTTAGGTTCGCTGCACCGCGGAGATAAATGTGCTGAATCTCTGAGCGATTAAGTTTTGTCTCAGCGTGCATCATCAGGCGAATAACTCTGGGCATCGCACCCTTAACATCCATCTCCACAGAGCACATAAGTGGCACATCCCCCAAGCCCAGCTCTCTGGCTGCAAGGGCAGGGAACTCACTGGTGATGTCAGAGGTGGCCGTGAAGAAGATTGAGATTAGGTCAGCCTGAGAAAGGTTGTTTTCATGCATCACCTTGGTGACCAACTCTGCTGTCGACTTCAGCAGATGAGAGCGCTCATCGATCTCGAGTTGGATTGCTCCTCTAATTGCCCTAACAGCCACTAGCGCCTCTTTCTGGGACCCTGTGACCCCTGAGCAGCCTCCATCAAGGAAGACACCTCAAGTTTACTCAGCTCACGGAACTGTCCAGGCTTTATATTTCCTAGCCTCAAGGGCCCGAAACTCTTCCGAGTCAG
>CAYTOH010000112.1:0-3681 GCA_964439375.1 uncultured Aquiluna sp. | reverse complement strand
ACGACCTCTTGACCCCCAGTCAAGCGCGCTACCAAGCTGCGCTATAGCCCGTTGTTGGTGCCTAGTCTAACGCTTGCGTTTTTCGCGGACCCTCATCGATACTTCGATCGGAGTTCCCTCAAAGCCAAAGCTTTCGCGTAAACGGCGAACAATAAAGCGCCGATACTGCGGGTCAAGGAAGCCGGTGGTAAACAAGATGAATTTCGGGGGCCTGGTCGAAGCCTGAGTGGCGAATAGGATTCGAGGTTGCTTGCCTCCTCGCACCGGGTGGGGAAACTCCATAGCCAGTTCCTGAATAAAGGTATTCAGCTTGCCAGTTGGGATTCGAAGGTCCCAGCTGTGTAGTGCAACTTCCAAGGATGGCACCAGCTTTTCTAGGTGCCTACCTGTGAGTGCTGAAATGTTTACTCGAGGTGCCCAAGACACGTGAGCTAGATCCTGCTCGATTTCGCGTTCAAGATAGCGCCTACGTTCTTCATCTAGCTGATCCCACTTATTGAAGGCAAGGACCAAGGCACGTCCAGATTCCAAGGCTAGGTCAACAATACGGATGTCACCTTCGCTAATTGGTTCAGTGACATCGAACAAAATCACGGCAACTTCGGTCCGCTCGAGTGCTGCCGCTGTCCTTAGTGAAGCGTAAAAATCGGCTCCTTGCGCCAGCTTGATTCGCCTTCTGATACCTGCGGTATCAACAAAGCGCCAGATTTTTCCGCCAAGCTCAATTTGCTCATCCACTGGGTCACGGGTAGTTCCAGCTATTTCGCTAACAACTGCGCGAATGCTTCCAGCGGCTTTATTCAGCAAGGAGGACTTACCAACGTTAGGGCGACCAATAAGCGCAACTCTTCTGGGTCCACCGAATTCTTGCTGGGCAACAGAAGAAATAGTTGGAAGTTTCGACATTGCTGCATCCAGCATGTCCGCTACTCCCCGACCGTGAACGGCGGAAACCGGAAGTGGCTCTCCAAGACCTAGCGACCAAAGAGCAGCAGCCTCTGGCTCTTGTCTTGCATCGTCAATCTTGTTCGCAACTAGAACTACAGGCTTGCCTGAGGATCGAAGCATCTTGACCACTCGTTCATCACTTGCAGTAGGGCCAACCATGGCATCCACAACAAACAGCACTGCATCCGATAGCTCAACAGCAACTTCAGCTTGAGCGGCAACGGCTGCATCAATGCCCTTTGGGTTTGGTTCCCAACCACCGGTGTCAACGAGGGTGAATTTACGACCGTTCCATTCGGCCTTGTATGAAACACGGTCTCTGGTCACGCCGGGTACATCTTCCACTACGGCTTCGCGGCGACCTAGGATTCGGTTCACTAGAGCTGACTTACCAACGTTTGGACGCCCAACAATTGCCAGCACCGGCAAAGCGGGCAGGTAGCCAGGAACGGCATTGTCATCAAGTTCTAAATCAAGAAGCGCTAAGTCTTCTTCGTCTAGCTCGTATTCGCTTAGTGAGCCGCGCAGCACGTCAGCGCGCGCTTGCTCGTCGAAGTTCTCTTCGTGCTCCATAGATCCCTAGCTTGTTTAGTGCTTGATTAAATCAACCAATGCAGCCACGGAACCTTCAAATGAAAGGTCTGTGGTGTCTAGCAGCTTTACCCCGGGCGCGGGATTCAGAAAGTCAACTACTTTGGAGTCTTTCTTGTCCCGATCGCTTACCTGAGCCGAAATTGAACCATCGGCCTGCAGATCAACTGCTCTTCTTCCAAGTCTAACTTCTTCACTGGCAGTTAGCAGCACCCTAGTTTTGGCATCAGGCATCACAACTGTTGTGATATCTCGTCCCTCTACGATGATTCCAGGCAACGGGCAAGAGGCTGCAATGGAGCGAGTAATCTCGCGCATGAAGGCTCGAACCTTAGGCTGAGCGGCAACTTTGCTGACGTTTAGCTCAACCTCTTTGGACCTTATGCCCTCGGTTAGGTCAGCTTCGCCAACTTTCACCCAGTAGTTTGATGGGTCAGTGGAAATTGAATAGGGAAAGATTGACTCAAGCTCAAGCTCCCCCACGCTCTCAAGATCTAGCTGCTTACTAAGAGCAGTCAGAGTGAGGGCGCGATATCCAGCTCCGGTGTCTAGATAGCCGTAGCCCAATTCAAGTGCGGCCTTCTTCGAGACACTCGATTTACCAGATCCCGCTGGTCCATCGACTGCCACAACTACCTGGCTCATCCGACAATCTTCCAGCCTCGAGCGCTTAGCTCGGCAATTAGCTGCTTCTCCGCAGCTGGCAAAACGTAAAGCTCAGGAAGTCCAACGGCAGCCCCGGTGGCGTGCTCCAGGGTCAAGTCCTCCAGGTTGATTCCAACCTCACCAATTTCGGTTAGCAGTCTTGCAAGCTCTCCTGGCTTATCGTCAATCATGACCATTACCTTCGAGTACTTGGTTGAGGATTGACCGTGCTTTCCGGGGATTCGTGAAACCCCAAGATTGCCCGCCTCTAACAGTTTCCCGATTGCAGCTAGTGAACCAGGCTTATCAACTTGCTGGAGTGAAGATAAAACCTGATCGAGATCACTTTTGAGAGATCCAATCACCTTGGCCACCTCTTCGCTATTGGCAGCAAGAATTTGAATCCAAAGCTTTGGGTCTGAAGCTGCGATGCGGGTGGTGTCCCGAAGCCCTTGTCCGGCAAGAGCGATATCCGTTAGCTCTGGCTCTGCCAATCTTGCAGCCAGTAAAGAAGAAACAAGTTGCGGCGCGTGCGAGACCAAAGCCACCGCACGGTCATGATCTTGCGCGCTCAGATTGACAATCGTGGCTCCAAGATCAAGAGCTAGCGACTCAACAAGGTCAATCGAAGATTGTGACGAGATCTTGTTCGCCGAGATAACCCATGGTCTTCCAATAAAAATGTCGCTTCTGCCAGCAAGAGTGCCGGCTTGCTCACGACCAGCCATTGGATGCGAGCCAACGTATCTGGCAAGATCTGTACCCAATGCTTCCAGTTCAGAAAGTATGGTCGCCTTGACGCTGGATACGTCAGTGACCGTGGCCTTCGGGTGGGTATCTAGTTCGGAGGCAATAACGCTTGCGGCCACATCCGGTGGCACGCAAACTACAACCAACGATGGGTCTTCGCCTTCCACAAACTTTTCCCCTGCGCCAAAATCAACGGCAAGCTTTAGTACAGCTGGAGAACTGTCGGCCAGTAAAACGCGAACTCCGAGCGCACTAAGCGCTAGCCCAATTGAAGTTCCAATCAGGCCAGAGCCAACAATTTTGACTGGCCCGGCTACTCGCGTTTTTGTCACTGGGCTAGATCCAAACGAAGAGCCGTTGCTCCTCGGAGGTATATATGCTGAACCTCGCTGCGAGGAACGTCAAGATCGGCATTGATTAGTACACGAATTACTCGAGGCATGGCTCCTGCCACATCCATTTCAACAAAGCACATCAGCGGCACATCGCCCAGTCCTAGTTCTCTAGCCGCAAGAGCCGGAAACTCACTGGTCACATCTGGGGTTGCAGTGAACAGGATTGAAATCAGTTGAGAATTGTCAACATTGTTGGCGTGAAGGGTTTTAGACAAAAGCTCTGCGGTTGATTTGAGCAGGTGCTCGCGCTCGTCGCTATCTAGCTGGATTGCTCCCCTGATTGCTCGAACTGCCATTTCATCGCCTCTTCTTGTCTGCCGCTTTCAAAAGGACACCGAGCTCTATTTTACTG
>CAYTOH010000111.1:0-3715 GCA_964439375.1 uncultured Aquiluna sp. | reverse complement strand
ATTGCAGCTTGCAGGAAGAAGGTCTCAGTTAGCAAGCCAAAGCTCTGAGGTTAGAGAACGAGGGGAGCTAACCGGGATCTTTGATAAGTCTTTGCCATTCGAATTCACCTCCGGGCAGGCTGAGGTTGTGGCAGCCATAGAGAAAGACCTAGAGTCGGGCTCACCTATGCATCGTCTTCTCCAAGGTGAGGTCGGTTCAGGTAAGACGGTTGTTGCACTGAGGGCCATGGTCACAGTCGCAGACTCCAAAGGTCAGAGCGCTCTGCTTGCACCAACCGAGGTTTTGGCAAGCCAGCACTATCGCAGCGTGGTTCAAACCCTTGGGCCTGAGCTATCTAGGAAGTTAGGAGTTCAGCTCCTAACCGGAGCATTGCCGCTTAGTCAAAAGAAAAAGGTTCTACTCGATTTAGCTAGCGGCAAATGCTCCCTGGTGATTGGAACCCACGCCCTGATAGCAGACAAGGTTGAGTTTGCTGATTTGGCTTTGGTTGTGGTTGATGAGCAGCACAGGTTTGGTGTCAATCAAAGAGAAGCGCTCAGGGCCAAGGGCAGAACCAGCCCACATGTTTTGACTATGACCGCAACTCCAATTCCAAGAACGGTTGCCATCACAGTCTTTGGCGATCTTGATGTTTCAACATTGACCGAGCTTCCCGCAGGGCGCCAACCGATCACCACTCATGTGGTGCCGGTGGCACAGCCTGCCTTGGTATCGAGGGTTTGGCAAAGAGTCGCTGAGGAGATCTCGCAAGGCAGGCAAGCATTTGTGGTTTGCCCGCGCATTGAGGGCGAGATCGCCGAGGAAGACTCAACGGAGGAGCTAGAGATTGAAACGGCTGCGCCTCTGGCTGCAGCTGCTGAAGTTTTTGAGGCCTTGAAGCAAAACCCCGCTCTCGCAGGAGTTTCAATTGGGCTATTGCATGGCCGAATGGATGTCGATTCCAAAGATTCGGCAATGCAGGCTTTCTCAGCCGGGGAGATTCAGTTACTCGTTTCAACCACTGTCATCGAAGTTGGAGTGAACGTACCCAATGCGACAGCAATGGTTGTTTTGGATGCTGATCGATTCGGCATCTCTCAGCTGCATCAGCTGAGAGGGCGTGTGGGCAGAGGTCCACATGCCGGCATTTGCTTGCTCGTTTCCGCCAGTGAATCAGGTTCTCTAGCAATGCAGCGCCTCGAAGCAGTGGCATCAACTACTGATGGCTTCAAGCTAAGCGAGATCGATCTGGAACTTCGTGGCGAGGGCGATGTCTTGGGAGATCTGCAGTCAGGTGGCAAGTCGCAATTGAAGCTGTTGCGGGTGATTCGAGACGCTGCTCTCATCGAGAAGGCAAAGGTTGTTGCAGAAGACCTGATGGTTGCTGGTTTGAGTGCCGAGTTAAGAGCCTTGGTTGAACTCAAGGATGCGCAAGCTCTCGAGCGAAGCTAACCTTGAGCACTATGAACTCAATCGCGGTTTACCCAGGATCATTTGATCCTGTGACACTCGGGCATCTGTCTGTCCTTGCTCGAGCCGCAAAGCTATTCGGCGAGATTCATGTTTTGGTGGTTCATAACCCCGATAAGAAAACGAGCTTCACAATCGCTGAACGCGAAGCGATGCTTCGCGACGCGATTGAAGAGTTGGGCATTGCGGGAAATCTTGTGGTTTCCTCGCTTTCCTCTGGGCTATTGGTGGACAAGGCTCGAGAGCTTGGTGCTGGGGCAATAATCAAGGGCTTTAGAACCAGTGGCGACATTGAGTACGAGATGCCAATGGCTCAGGTAAATAGAGACCTCTCGGGTATTGAAACTGTTTTCCTCCCTTCTGAGCCTGGCTTTGGATACGTGTCTTCTTCATTGGTTAGGCAGGTTGCCTCCCTTGGCGGAGACGTCTCGAAGTATGTGACACCGAAGGTGGCAAGTGCTTTGAAGGTAAAGTTCTCCAAATGAGTTTTCTAGTTCCAGTCCACGAGATCATGAAGCGACCTGGGCAAATGCGCGAGCTCGAGTTGGACATCGTTTTAGAAGAGCCAATGGGCACACCAATCGTGGCGGTTCCAAAGGGAGCTTCGATTGAGTTGGATCTTCGTCTGGAATCTGTTTACGAGGGAATTTTGGCAACCGGTGAAGTTTTCTGTGATGCCGAGACTCAGTGCTCAAGGTGTCTTGATGAGATGAAACTTGAAGTTGAGGTGGATTTCCAAGAGCTTTTCGCCTATTCTGTTCAGTCGGACGACGAGCTAATGGTTGATGGCGAGCACATTGACTTGACGCAGGTCGTAACAGATTCGGTGGTTCTGAGTCTTCCTTTCCAACCTGTGTGCAACAAGAACTGTCTTGGCTTGTGTGCGGAGTGTGGCTTTAGGTTGTCCCAGGATCCGGATCACAAGCACGAAAACGTGGTTGACCCACGCTTTAGTGCTCTTGAAGGTTTTCTAAGCAAGGAAGAGTAACCATGCCAGTACCAAAGCGCCGCAAGTCACGTGCCAACACCCACGCACGTCGCTCACAGTGGAAGGCAGAGCCAGTAACCCTGGTCAAGACCGTTGAGAATGGCAAGACTGTTTACAGCCTTCCTCACCGTGCAAAGGTCGTTACCGACTCCGTCGGCACTGAGCTTTACATGGAGTACAAGGGCCGCAAGGTCGCTGACGTCTAAGTCATGCAGTTTGACGAGCTGCAAAAGCGGCTCGGGGTCGAAATCTCACCCGAGCTTCTGCAGCTTGCACTAACCCACTCCTCATACGCCTATGAAAAAGGCGGGGAGAACAATGAACGGCTCGAGTTTCTCGGGGACTCTGTCCTGGGGTACTTGGTAGCCGTTCATGTCTTTAAGTCTCAATCTGAGCTCTCCGAGGGAGAGCTCACAAAGCTCAAGAACGCCGTTGTTTCGGCCCAGGCTCTTGCCAGCGCAGCCAACAGGATTGGCATTGGGGAGTTTCTTCTCCTTGGCAAAGGTGAAGAGCAAACCGATGGTCGCAGAAAACCAAACATTCTGGCCGATGCATTTGAGGCAATTCTTGGAGCGGCTTATCTCTCTGGAGGGATTGAGCCAGCTGCAGCTATCGTGGAAAAGCATGTCTTGCCGCTACTAGCAGACCCAGATGCTGTGCGCGAGGCTTCTGACCCCAAAACTTCTCTGATTGAGAGAGCTCAAAAGCTTGGGCTTGAGCCGATTCGCTACCAAGTCGACGGTATTGGTCCAGATCACCAGCGCAGCTACACAGCGAAGTGCTTCAGTGGCTCCAAATTGCTCTCTGAGGGCACCGGAACCAGCAAGCGAAGCGCTGAGACACAGGCTGCCATAAACGCCCTTAGAGAGCTTGCTGGCGACTGATGCCCGAATTACCAGAAGTTGAAACAGTTCGTGCTGGCCTGGCCCAGCACTTAGTTGGCGCAAGGGTCAAAAGCATCGAGGTTTTTGATGCCAGATCGCTTAAGAGGAACGTTGCCGGAGTTTCGGGTTTTCTTGACGAGCTAACTGGATCAAGAATTCAAGCTGTTGTTCGCAGGGGAAAGTTTTTGTGGTTGCCACTGAATTCATCTCGAGCAATGGTTGGCCACCTCGGCATGAGCGGGCAGATTCTGGTTCGAACCAAGGGCTTTGCCGCTGATGGTCAAACCCGAGTGGTGATCGATGTTGAAGATTCCTCAGGCAATGAGCTAGAGATTCGCTTTGTTGACCAGAGGCTTTTTGGTGGCCTTGCCATTGATGACCTCGTGCCAACCT
>CAYTOH010000110.1:0-3758 GCA_964439375.1 uncultured Aquiluna sp. | reverse complement strand
CGCGGGGTGCCCTAGAGCTGCATAGGAACCTCGAATTGCTTCTGGGATGGCGGGATTGATTCTCGAAAGACCTCGGACATGAGCCTCGTAGATGACAGTCTCAGATAGCCCGGTACCCGGTTTTTGCACCCCTTGCCAGTCAAAACCCGTGTCTATCGCAACACAGTGATAGTCCTTGGGACTCTCGCGCACTAGACCCTTTGCGTAGGGGTCAAGCAGGTGTCGTTCAGGCTGAAATGCATGCCTCGGGCCCTCTGGGCCACTGGCGTGAAGGGTGTATTTGATTCCCTTGATAAGGCGGTCATCGCCAGTGCTCCAAACCCCCGCCTGGTTTCGCTCCAGTTCTAGGCGGTGAAGAGTCTCCTGCGTGTTTTCGGGGTCAAGAATGTTTAGGGAGACTGATTCAGCGGAATCTGACCAAACACTAAAAAAGCCGCCCCCGTCAACTAGTGATAACCCCAGCGGGGCTATATCTAGATTGGCTTCTTGCTCTTGCATTAGGGAAAACAACCTATCCCGAAATCCCGTCTATCGTGGGAGAATTGGCGGGTCTAATGAGAGTTTTTCTTGATCACGCATCCACCACAACGCTTAGGCCAGAGGCTAAAGCGGCGCTTGTGAGCGCTCTTGAGCTGACAGGAAATCCATCCTCGGTCCACTCCTCGGGACAAAGCACCAGAGCCTTGGTCGAAGATGCTCGCGATCAAGTTGCACAGGCCGCCGGCTGCAATCGCTCTGAAGTGGTATTCACTTCGGGCGGCACCGAGGCAAACAACCAAGCAATCAAGGGTCTTTTCTGGGCAGCTCAGAAACCACTGATCATTTCCTCTGTCTTGGAGCATCACGCTGTGATTGATCCAATTCTATGGCTAGCCGAAAACCAGGGAGCCCAGGTTCACTGGTTGCTATCCTGCCGTGCCGGAGAGGTGGACCTT
The DNA here is from genome assembly GCA_964439375.1 of uncultured Aquiluna sp. Classification (GTDB taxonomy): domain Bacteria; phylum Actinomycetota; class Actinomycetes; order Actinomycetales; family Microbacteriaceae; genus Aquiluna. Next base: position 2,823 of record CAYTOH010000110.1, on the reverse strand, counting down.
GCAGAGCTAGCTGTGGTCTTAGAGAAAAACCAGGGCAAGGTGTCTTTCGTTTCTCTCATGCTCGCTAACAACGAGACCGGAGTAATAACTGACATCATTGCCGTCACTGAGCTTGCGGGTAGATACGGTGTTCCAGTGCATTGCGACGCCGTAGCGGCTTTTGGAAACTTGCCAATTGACTTTTCTGCCTCCGGGCTTGCAACCATGGCAATTTCTGGTCACAAGGTCGGAGCTCCCATAGGTGTAGGTGCGCTTTTGGTGAGAAGAGACTTGACCCTTAGCCCGCTAGTTCACGGCGGCACGCAAGAGCGATCGCTCCGCTCAGGAACCCTCAGCTACTCACTCATTGCAAGCTTTGGAGCAGCATGCCAAGCGGCGACCAACGACCTTTTGGAGCGCGAAGCAAAGCTTTCTGAAATGCGTGATGAACTTGAGAGCCGGGTTTTGGCTGCAATTCCAGAAGCCATCGTCACGGTATCGGGATCGAGGAGATTGCCTCACAATGCCCACTTTTTGTTTCCTGGCGCACAGAGCGACAACCTGCTGTTCTTGCTAGATCAAGCGGGCATAAGCGCTTCTGCAGGAAGCGCCTGCACCGCAGGAGTCCTCGCTCCCTCTCATGTTCTTATCGGCATGGGAATCGCTCCAGAGCTTGCGGATTGTTCCATCAGGGTCAGTCTCGGGCATGACAGCACTCAATCCGACATAGATTCTTTTGTTGAGGCGATTGCCTCTGCCTATCCGGTAGCGGTTCGCGAGGGCGCGAACCAGAAGGCAATTTAGACTTTCCCCATGAAGGTATTGGCGGCGATGAGTGGCGGAGTGGATTCCGCTGTTGCCGCTGCGCGGGCGGTCGAGCAGGGTCACGAGGTGGTCGGTGTTCACTTAGCGCTGTCGAGAATGCCGGGCACCTTGAGAACTGGATCTCGCGGCTGCTGCACCATCGAAGACTCAATGGATGCGCAGCGAGCAGCAAACAAGTTAGGCATCCCGTTCTACGTTTGGGATTTTTCAGAGCGGTTCAAACTAGATGTGGTCGACGACTTTATCGCTGAGTATCAAGCTGGCAGAACCCCAAACCCTTGCATGCGCTGCAATGAGCGAATCAAGTTTGCGGCTCTGTTGGAAAAGGGTCTGGCACTGGGCTTTGATGCAGTTTGCACTGGCCACTACGCAAGCATCATCCCCGACCAAGATGGCAACCTTGAGCTACACAGGTCGCTAGCTATGGCAAAGGACCAGAGTTATGTCCTTGGTGTCCTCACCCAGGAGCAGCTCGCACACTCGATGTTCCCCCTTGGCGCCACCGCCTCTAAGGATCTGGTGCGCCAAGAGGCGACGGAGCGCGGCCTCAGTGTTGCCAACAAGCCCGACAGCTACGACATCTGCTTTATCCCTGAGGGAGACACCAGAGACTGGCTCAAGGAGTTTGTTTCAAGTGAACCCGGCCAGATTGTGGATACCGATGGTCAGGTTGTGGGGGAGCATGATGGGCTAGTGGGATTCACGATTGGGCAGCGCAAAGGCCTAAACCTCGGTAGACCCGCCAAAGATGGCAAACCACGCTATGTATTGGAGATTAGGCCAAAAACCAAAGAGGTTGTGGTTGGCCCGGAGGCCGCACTCGAAATCACTGAGCTTGCTGGGGCTCGCTTCAGCTGGTGCGGAAAAGCACCTGAGAACAGCACTGACTTCTTTGACTGCGAGGTCCAGGTGAGAGCCCACGGTGAGGCAGTAGCTGCTCAAGCGGCGATTGTTGGCGATGAGCTGGTGATCAGGCTCGTGGAGCCGCTCTACGGTGTTGCCCCCGGTCAAACCGCTGTTTTGTACTTGGGAACCAGAGTGCTGGGTCAAACTACTATCGATCGCACGGTAAGCGCAGTAGTCAGCAATGTCTAGCAATCGACTCTTAGAGCTAAGAAAACTAATCCAGCACTATAGAACTGCCTACTACCAGGAAAATCAGTCCCTGGTTTCCGACGCCGAGTATGACGCTCTAGAGCGAGAGCTGGCGATCTTGGAGCAGTCAGAAACAAGCGACAGCGCTGAAACTGCAAAGGTTGGTGGATCCGCATCCGAGGTGTTTTCCCCGGTAAAGCACACGACCCCGATGCTGTCTTTGGACAACGCCTTCTCCTCCGAGGAGTTTCTAGCGTGGTCAACTCGAACTGGGGGTGGGCCTTACCTGTGTGAGCCCAAAATCGATGGGCTTGCAGTATCTCTGACTTACCAAGACGGAGTGTTAGTCAAAGCTGCTACCAGAGGTGACGGTGAGGTCGGCGAAGACGTCACGCAAAATGTCCTTACCATCCAGGGAATCCCGCATCAACTAACTGGAGACAACCACCCAGCTGTAATTGAGATTCGCGGTGAAGTGTTTTTCTCGCTGGCAGATTTTGCGGAGCTGAATAAAAGCCTCGTCGAGGGAGGGAAAGCGCCTTTCGCCAATCCCCGAAACAGTGCGTCTGGATCGCTTAGACAAAAGGACCCTTCAGTCACTGCCTCAAGGCCGCTGAGAATGCTCGTTCACGGTTTCGGTGACTTTGATGGCCTTGATACTCAGTCCCAGGCTTATGAAATATTGGCGAGCTGGGGATTACCGACCACCAGTCAGTTCAAAGTGGTAGCAGATGCAGAAAAAGCTCTGGACTTTATTGCAGAACTCGAATCGCAGCGTCACAACCTTGAGCATGAAATTGACGGGGTAGTGGTAAAGGTCGATGAGCTTGCAAGGCAGCGTGATTTGGGTAAGACCTCACGCGCCCCAAGATGGGCCATCGCCTACAAGTACCCTCCCGAGCAGGTAAACACGAAGCTTTTGGA
>CAYTOH010000109.1:0-3780 GCA_964439375.1 uncultured Aquiluna sp. | reverse complement strand
ACATTTGCACTTTCATTCGGAACCGCCTGTAGCATCAGTGCTATCAATCCAGAAACAAGTGGGGCTGCTGCACTAGAGCCCGACCATTCCCTAACTTCTCCGCCAGGAAACGAGCCAAAAAGTGCCTCGGCAGGAGCCGTGACATCGATGGCTATGCCATCCGACGAGGCTTGATTGGAGCCAAGCTTAGATTTGGTTAGACCCCCAACCGACAACACCCCCGGCATTGTCGCGGGTGCTGTGGGCCTGCCTCCACCGTCTGCGCGATTTCCACTGGCGGAAACCACGACGACATTATTCTGCAGGGCGTAAAGAAAGGCCTTATCCCAGCTATCTGGCCAGGTTCGAGAATTTCTCGTGAGGGAGAGATTTATAACCTGAGCACCGTTGTCGACCGCCCAAATCACAGCGTCGGCGATTTGTTGATCGGTGTTTGCCCCAACAACACCAAGACCTATGCTTAGCGGCATGATCTTCGCTCCTGGAGCGACACCGATCACTCCCCCGCTTTGCTTGCCCTGGCCCGCAATTAGTGATGCGACCATAGTGCCGTGGTAGCCAGAGGGGCCGACCGTTGCCGAGCCATCTGGCGAACCCAGCCCCGAGAAGTCTCTCCCCTGAACCAAGACTCCTGCGAGATCGGGGTGAGTGTCATCTACACCGGTATCAATGACCGCAACTATCACGCCTGAACCGTCGGCATCTAGAGCATCGAACCCATAATCGCTGAGCCACCACTGCTCCGCTGGGGTGAGTAGCCCCAGCAGCAGCACAACAGCTAGCGCTAAACGCACTGACACCTCTTGGCCGACCAGTCAAGTGCAGCCAGGGCTAGGTCTCCAAATGGATACACGCCGGGACCCTTGGCAAGCGAGTGGCCAACTAGGGCGTGAAGGCACTTGACTCTAACCGGCATGCCGCCGGCAGAGAAGTCCTGGATCTCCTCCACGACTTCGATAGCTTCGCGCTCTTCTAGATACTGCTTATGTGCAGCCAAGTATTGCTCCCTAATTTCCTGATCTTCTGAGAGCATCTCCTGCAGGCGAACCATATAGCCAGAGGCTTCCAGGGTTGAAACGGCTGCCGTCGCAGCAGGCTGTGTCAAGTAGTAAAGCGTTGGAAACGGGGTGCCATTTTCTAGCCTTGGGGCTGTCTTTACAACCAATGGCTTTCCGCAAATGCAGCGAGCTGCTATCTCGAGAATGCCGCGGGCGGGCCTGCCCAGCTGCCGACTAACTTCAGCTATGTCCTCCGCGGAAACCACTAGTCTTCCTTCGCCACTTCAGGATCCAAAGCTGCCCTGAGCACCGACTCAACTATGGAGTCGACCCAGTTCTCTTGCGCGGCCTTGGCCTCGAGGCTTATCTCATCCGCATTCCGTTTCTCTGCCAGCACCGCTCCAAGAGTTCCGGAGGTGTCAGAGAAATCCATACCTTCTGAATTCATGACTAGGTAGGAAACTTCCCCGGGGAGGACGTAGTAGAGCCGGTCTCGCGCTTGTGAACGGATGTATACCGGGTCCTGCCAACGGTCGCGCTCAGCTTGCATTTCAGAGACTGCCTCTTCAGCCAGGGCAATCGACTGCTCCATCTCCACGATCTGCCTGCGTTGGTCGAGATAGATCTGCACATCCTGAGAAATAACAAAGGTACCCAGCACGATAACGGCAATCAGACTTACCGAGGTGCCATTAAGTCTGAGCATGCGACTAAGCAGCTTCCCCTGTGAAAGGGAAACTGGCACCTTTGGCTGAGACGACTTCGGCATGACAAGCACAGTTTAAGTGCCCCCGCCCAACTGAAGCCAGAGCGCCACCTGGACGGGGAGCGACTTATTTAGGCCTTGTATCGAGGGAAGGCTGAGCGACCTGCGTAAACGGCTGCGTCTGAAAGCTCTTCCTCGATGCGCAACAGCTGGTTGTACTTTGCTACGCGCTCAGAGCGTGCAGGGGCACCGGTCTTGATTTGGCCAGCATTAGTCGCAACCGCAAGGTCTGCGATGAAGGTGTCCTCGGTCTCACCCGAGCGGTGGGAAATGATTGCCTTCATACCCTCGCGCTGAGCCAGTGCAACCGCATCCATGGTCTCGGTCAAGGTTCCGATTTGGTTGACCTTCACCAAGATTGCGTTTCCCGCCTTCTGGTCAATACCACGCTGAAGTCGAGCTGGATTAGTCACATAAAGGTCATCACCAACCAGCTGCACTTTCTCGCCTAGCTGAGCGGTCATCTTGGCCCAACCTGCCCAGTCGTCCTCAGCTAGTGGATCTTCGATAGAGACCAGCGGGAAGCGGTCAGCAAGATCGGCGTAGTAGGCGATCATTTCGTCGGCAGATCTCTCAACACCCTCGAAGGTGTACTTGTGAGTCGCCTCGCTATAGAACTCGGTAGCTGCAACATCAAGTGCAAGTGCAATCTCAGTTCCAAGCTTGTATCCCGCGTTTGCGATGGCCTCAGAAATCAGCTCAAGGGCCGCAGCGTTGGAGGCGAGATCTGGAGCAAAACCACCCTCGTCACCAAGGCCGGTTGCAAGTCCCTTTTCACTCAGCAGCTTCTTCAGGGAGTGATAGACCTCAACACCCCAACGCAGTGCCTCTGAGAAGGACTCCGCACCGTGAGGGACGATCATGAACTCCTGAATGTCAACGCCGGTGTCAGCGTGAGCACCACCGTTAATGATGTTCATAAGTGGGACAGGCAATACATAAGCGTTAGATCCACCCAGGTAGCGGTATAGCGGCAGTCCAGCGGACTCGGCCGCTGCGCGAGCGTTAGCAAGCGAAACACCCAAAATGGCATTTGCGCCCAGCTTCTTCTTGTTCTCGGTGCCGTCAAGTGCGATGAGTGCGGCGTCAACCAGCCTCTGGTCCTGAGCGTCGAAGTCAACAAGGGCCTCATCGATCTTCTCGACTACTGCTGAAACAGCGTTCTGCACACCCTTGCCGAGGTAGCGCTTTTTGTCAACGTCACGGGACTCGTGGGCCTCAAAAGCGCCGGTCGATGCGCCCGATGGGACTGCGGCGCGACCGAAGCTGTCGTCTGATAGAAGCACCTCAACCTCAATGGTTGGGTTGCCACGGGAATCAAGAATCTCTCTTGCTCCAACTGCGGTGATGATTGACAAAACAATCTCCTAGATTTTGGGATTTGATGATTTGGCACGTGCCAGAAAACGTCGCTGTATTCGGCTAAGAGTCTATCTATTAGCGAAGCGGCTTAATCTCTAGCTCACTGGCATTTTCTGTCTCGCCACAAAATGCAAAAAAGTCAAAACTGTCCTCAAGCTCAGAAAGCACCTGCTTGAGATTCTTTGGTCGCAGCTCTAGGCGAACCCGATACTGCTTCAGCAGCTGCTGCTGTAGGTTCATGGCCTTCGCAAAACCAGAATGGTCCTCCAAGATTAGAACTAGACCAGGTTTTTGAGAGCCCTGTGTTTGAACCAACTCAACGATTCTTTCGATACCTAATGAAATGCCAACCGCTGGCACATCTCTCCCGAGCCATCTGCCGACCATGCCGTCGTAGCGGCCTCCGCCACCAATTGCTGAGCTTGAATCAGGGTGCTCAATCTCGAAAATAACTCCGGTGTAGTAACCCATCCCGCGAACTAACGTCGGGTCAAACCGTAGCTGGCTGGAAAACGGTGCATCGAAAATTGGTTTCAGTAGCTCAGGTATAGCGGAATCCGAAATGCCCGCCAGCCAAGACCCTGCTTTGCTTGAAACCCCTGCGCCGAACTTCTCACCCATCTCCTTGGCAACGCCTTCAACACCAATCTTGTC
>CAYTOH010000108.1:0-3782 GCA_964439375.1 uncultured Aquiluna sp. | reverse complement strand
TACACCGGACTGAGGGTGGGCATGGCGGCTGGGCTGGCTTTTGCTCAGGCAAGAAACCTGCCAACTTACGGTGTAATGGTTTTGGATGCTGTTGCGCATGCCATCAAGGAGCCAAAGCTCTTGCTTTACGCAGATGCCAAGCGTAAGGAAGTTTTTGCTGCCACCTACGAAAACTCAGTTAGGACTTTTGGCCCTGAGGTGCTGCTTCCAGCGGACCTTGATCGGTTTTCCGGATTCAAGATCCAGCCCGCGGTTTGTGATGCGGCGAGGGTGGGTCTTTTCGCCGAGCATCAGATTTCAATTGGCGTGGACCTCAGTGACCACTCGGCGATTTATCTTAGGTCTCCAGATGTAAGCCCATCACCGGGCAAGAAGGTGAGTGGCTAGTGGAGTTTAGACAGCTAGCCGCAGCCGATGTGACTGCAGTAATGGCTTTGGAGCACAGCGTGTTTCTAAACGATGCCTGGTCAGAGCAAATGATGTTGGGGGAAATCCAGTCCCCCTACAACTACTACCTTGGTGTTTTTGACAGCGAACTGATTGGCTACGCGGGACTGAGCACTATTCCCGGCAGTTTTACCTCGGACATTCAAACCATTGCTGTTACGCAAGCAATGCAGGGCAAAGGCATTGGCCGAAAGCTCATGGAGTTTCTAATCGCCAAGGCAAAAGCCCAGGGTTCAGAGCAGGTTTTTCTTGAGGTAAGAGTCGACAATCACGCTGCTATCCAGCTTTACCAAGCTCTTGGATTCGAGCGAGTTGATGTTCGCAAGCGCTATTACCAACCTGACAACGTAGATGCCGCAATCATGCAATTGAAAATTAGGCAGCCGCTGGTTTTGGGAATCGAGAGCACCTGTGATGAGACCGGAGTCGGCATAGTCAGGGGCAATCGTCTTTTGGCAAATGCCCTACACAGCTCAATGGATGAGCACTCCAAATACGGAGGCGTAGTTCCTGAGGTGGCGGCCAGGGCCCACCTGGAGGCGATTGCACCGACCTTGGAGAGGGCGCTTCGCGAAGCGGGCGTGGCCATGAAGGACATCGATGCAATCGCAGTTGCAAACGGCCCGGGCTTAGCTGGGGCTTTGATGGTTGGAATAGGTGCAGCGAAAGGATTAGCCGTCGCCCACCAGAAGCCGATCTATGCGGTGAACCACCTGGTGGGTCACGTCGGGGCCGATGTGCTGGAGAGGGGTTACGTCCAACTTCCAACCATCGCACTGCTGGTTTCTGGCGGCCATACCTCACTTCTACTGGTTCGAGATTTGCTTGGTGACGCGCAGCTTTTGGGGGAGACCATTGATGATGCTGCAGGAGAAGCTTTTGACAAGGTAGCTCGAGTTCTGGGTCTGCCCTATCCAGGTGGTCCCCAAATCGACAAGCTGGCGGAAACTGGTGACCCTAAGGCAATCAGGTTCCCGCGCGGACTATCGCTGCCGAAAGACATGGCTAAGCATCGTTATGACTTTTCCTTCTCCGGGCTGAAGACAGCCGTCGCGCGATACGTTGAGAAAGCAGAAGCGGAAGGTCTGGCAATCTCTAAAGCCGATGTTGCTGCCTCCTTTAGAGAGGCCGTGGTTGATGTCTTGCTAACCAAAGCACTAAACGCCTGCGAGGAGTTTGGTGTGAAGAGGCTTCTGCTAGGCGGCGGCGTCGTCGCCAATGCCAGACTGCGAGAGGTTGCAAGTCAACTGTGCGAGCAAGCCGGAGTCGAGCTTCGAATCCCTAGGTTCTCACTGTGCACAGACAACGGAGCGATGATCGCGGCCCTTGGGGCTCAGCTAGTTATGGCTGGGCATGTGCCAAGCTCACTTGGCTTTGGTGCTGAGTCAACACTTGAAGTCACCACCGTTCAGTCTCCCTAGCTACTCCCAGCTTTCTTCCAACTAATTTCCAGCTGACAGGAGTTGACTCAGGCTGTCCGGATGGACGGAAAAGAGATTCAAAATGGAAGACAACAAAAAAGACTCACCAGTGGAGGCTACGCCAGCAGTTGCAGTGGCCCCTCAGAAGCAAAAGTTTGACTTCACATCGCTCAACACATTGGCCGTGGTCTCACTGGCTTCAGCCGTTAGCATCGTCGGCGCTTTGGTGGCGGTGATCACCGGGCACGTATCCCTCGCTCAGATAAAGAAGAGCGGTGAGAGCGGAAGAGCTCTTGCAATCACAGGACTAGTTCTTGGATATATCCACCTAGTGGGCTGGATTATTTTTTCCATCCTCGCTGTTGTATCGAGTGCACTCATCTTCTCAGGTTTCATGGGACTCCAGCCCGGAGACCTTGAGTACATGGAATTCCGCAAGGGATTCGACGGCATGCACATGTATGACCGTTAGTCACTCCGCTAGGAGAGCCATCTAGCGGATTGGCCTACAGATAAGTGCTTTGCGGGCGTCGCCCACTTTGGTGAGAACCATGGTGACGGCGCCCGCACCCTTTAACTTAAGTTTTGGTCTCAATGCTTCTGGGGTGATGTCAACCCCACGCTTTTTGATTTCAACAACGCCAATGTCGTTTTCTCGACACCAGGCCGAGAGCCGTTTTTCATCAAGCGGTAAAACGTCGTAAATTTCGTAGGCCTTGAGCCAGGGGCTTGAAACTAGATCTCCACTCAGATACGCAATCCCACTCGCGACAGTAACAAGATTCAGCGAGTTGGCAAGATTGCCCATTAGCCCGGATCGAATCAGGCTTGAGTCAGGTTCGTAGAGATATTGCCCGAGCTCACCAATTCCCGCCAGTTCGATATTTTCTGCATGCATTGAGTGCGAGCTGTCTCCGAGCATAAGAGCAGAGCGACCTACCTTCCCAAGGCCGTTGAACCAAAGCGTCAGTTCAACCAGGTCCCCTTCGTGAGAGACCCACTGGGCTTCGCAGTCCGCAGGAATTAACTCGTGCTGAAACGCAGGCCCCAGCTTGACCCCCGTCGGCTTAGTCCTTGCTGCCTCAAAGACGTGATCGAGATTTGGAGAAAAGTCGGCAGGAGAAAGCATCTGTCGAGACTCAGTTTTTGTCTCGAGGTTTCTTCTCGCTGGGTCAAACCAAAGAGCTTGGGTGTGGGGTTGGTAGTTCTCTGCATCGGCAATTTCGACCTTGGCATTCGCAAAAGCTGCAAGGTTGTAGGCGGCAAGTGCTGCTGTCTCAGGGTCTCGCTCAACTGCGACCACATCAAGCCCCATGCTTGCAAATGCGAGGGAGTCTGCTCCAATTCCGCAGCCGAGATCTGCGACCGATGTAACTCCAGTACGTCTAAATCTATTGGCATGGTGGGCTGCGACGGCCAGTCGGCTAGCTTGTTCCAGCCCCGCTTCGGAAAAGAGCATTTGATCTGCAAAGTCACCAAACTTCACCCTAGCTCTGTGTCGCAGCCTGAGTTGAGTTACCACCTGTGCGACCAGCTCGGCATCCAGACCTTGTTTGCGAAGAGCACTCACTAACCCAACCAAGTCGCTCTTGCCAGAAATTGGTTCGAGCGTCGCCAGCAGCCTTTGGGACTCAGGGGTCAACAGGCGCAAAATCTCACTCACACCTCAAAGCTAGTGCCTGACACTTGGCACTCGCCTTGACTGAGTGCTAAATAGGTTCTAATCTTTTAGTTAGCACTCACGGTGTGAGTCTGCTAATTCGAATCTTTAGATAAAAAGAAGAGGTCAAAGTGTCGGTTTCCATTAAGCCACTCGAAGATCGCATTGTCGTTCGTCCTGTTGAGGCAGAGCAGGTAACTGCGTCCGGTCTAGTTTTTCCAGAAACCGCCAAAGAGAAGCCACAGGAGGCTGAG
>CAYTOH010000107.1:0-3790 GCA_964439375.1 uncultured Aquiluna sp. | reverse complement strand
GCCCACAAATGCTCCTTGGCCTTGTGGGCATCTTGTTTCTGATTCTGGCTGCCGTTGCTGGGCCAAGTCTTGACATAATTCAGGCTCAGCTTGAGCATACAAAAGGCAACGAGATTAGTGCGCTAGCACCACTTGTCGCCTATTCACTGCCCAGAGCACAGCTTTCAAACCCAGCCTCGGAGTTTGTGATTGTGAATAAGCACAACCCAATCAATCCCTCTAACTTCACCCCTGAGAACCTGGTTCCAGTCAAGAGCTCGGAAAGCCTAGATAACTTCAGAGAAGTCGAACTGTCCGAACCGGCCGCGAGAGCTTTGGAAGCAATGGCTAGAGAAATGTTTGAACAGGGTCAAGGGCGCATGGAACTGAACTCAGGCTTTAGAAGCTTTAGTACCCAAGAGAAACTGTTTGAAAGATTCTCAAGCCAACAGGGCCTAAGTCAAGCGCTTTTGAAAGCTGCCAAGCCAGGATTCTCCGAACACCAGACCGGACTAGCGGCTGACATTTCTTTTCCTTCCCAGGGTTGCGCAATAATGACGTGTTTCGGAAACACCCCAGCTGGCAAGTGGATTGCAGAGAATGCCTGGAGACACGGATTTATTGTTCGTTACAAGCAAGAGACTGAGCAGATCACCGGCTACAGCTACGAACCATGGCACCTAAGATTTGTCGGTTTTGAGGTCGCAAGACTCTATGCCAAAAATGGAATGAACAACCTAGAAGAACTTTGGGGTCTGCCTCCAGCCCCCAATTACCTGCCAGCGATTGCGGAGTCAACCAACGACTGAGCCTCTGACAAAACCTGCTCTAGATGATCCTGGGACCTGAAGGACTCACCGTAGATTTTGTAGACGTCCTCTGTCCCCGAGGGTCTTGCAGCAAACCAGGCTGATTCGGTAGAGACCTTAACTCCACCCAGAGCACCGCCTGCAGTCGCATGAGATTCGATCTTGATGATCTCTTCTCCTGCCAACTGCTTAGCCGGAACATCTGCCGCCGACAGAGCTGCTAGTGAAGCCTTTTGCTTGAGGTCGGCTGGAGCGTCAATCCTCTTGTATGAGGGAGCTCCAAAGAGAGCTGTCAGTTTCCCGTATTGCTCTGACGGACTAAGTCCGCTTACCGCCTGAATCTCAGCGGCCAGTAGGCACATGATCAGACCATCTTTATCGGTAGACCAAGCCTGACCGTTTTTCCGAAGGAAGGAAGCCCCTGCAGACTCCTCCCCACCGAAGCCGATAGCGCCAGAGGTGAGTCCGGGGACAAACCACTTAAACCCAACCGGAACCTCAATCAGTTTCCTGCCAAGACTCTCCACTACTCGATTGATCATCGAAGAGGAAACCATGGTTTTTCCAACCGCTGCCGACGCGTTCCATTGCGGGCGATTAGCGAATAGGTGATTAATTGAAACCGCCAAGAAATGGTTCGGGTTCATTAGCCCAGCGTCAGAGGTGACAATTCCGTGGCGATCTGCGTCCGCATCGTTTCCTGTTGAGATATCAAAGTTTGCCCGGTTCTCAATAAGTGCAGACATGGCATATGGGGAGGAGCAGTCCATTCGGATTTTGCCATCCCAATCCAGGGACATGAATGAGAACTGATCATCTACAACTGGGTTGAGAACAGTGAGGTTGAGGTTGAAGTGCTCGGCGATCATGCCCCAGTAGTCAACCGACGCACCACCTAGAGGGTCTGCACCGATGCTTACCTGGGATCCACTAATCGCTTCCATGTCTAAAACCTGGCCCAGCTGAGTTACATAGTTGGCGCGGAAGTCAAAGGGCTTTCCAGCAGGCTTAGCGCGCTTGACTCCAGCAAGGCTTTGGGAAAGTAATTCGTTCGCTCGTCTCGCGATCAGATTAGTTGCGTCGGAGTCGGCAGGACCACCGTGAGGAGGGTTGTATTTGATGCCACCATCCTGCGGGGGGTTGTGGCTGGGGGTGATGACAATTCCGTCTGCCAGGCCAGAACTCAAGCCTTTGTTGTGGTCGATAATCGCAACCGAGATAGCTGGGGTTGGAACGTAGCGATCGTCACAATCAACCAATGCCTCAACGTCATTACCAGCCAAGACCTCCAGTACTGAAGTATGTGCTGGCTCGCTTAGCGCATGTGTATCCCGCCCCACGTATATGGGCCCAGTGATTCCCTGCGACTTGCGATACTCGACAATCGCCTGTGTGATCGCCAGGATGTGGTTTTCGTTGAAAGAGCAATTCAGAGCGGATCCGCGATGGCCGGAGGTTCCGAAGGCAACTTTTTGCTCCGGAATCGAAGGATCGGGATTCAGAGCAAAGTACTTGGAGGTCAAGTCAGAAATATCAACTAAGTCTTGGACTTCCGCTGGTTGACCGGCTCTTGGGTGCATTTTTAGGCCTTCTGTTTCTGAAGTAGATACGTTGTATACGCAGCTGAGAATCCAAAACCAATAAGTGCGTAGAGAATCACGAACCAGTTCATCTGCGCCGGGATGTAGAGGGTCACAACGCCTAGACCCAGGGCTGCTAATTGCATAACTCGAGCCGCCCAAAGCACTGCCTTCTCGGTCCCAAGAATCGAGTTCACCAACATGTTGCCATTGAGTGCCAGCAGGGTGATTGCAATCATTCTCATGGCCCAGTCAAGCTCTGTGCTACCTGCTAGCCCCAATAGATCGGTGAACATCCTTGGCACCAAAAGCAGTGCGAGGGCACTTAGACCAAATGTGATTCCGCCTAGCAGTAAAACCATTCGGAGCCTAGGCACGTTTCCACGAAAACTCATACCAGCATGCTATTGCTTATCCTCAGGGTTGTGCTGCCCTAGTCTTTACTTATGTTTGAGGCATACCGCATTGCTTATTTGGGGCCAGCTGGCACTTTCACCGAGATGGCTGCTAAGCAGCTGCCTGCTGCATCCAACGCTGAACTGATTCCAACCGTCTCAGTGGCACAAGCTCTTGACTATGTGCTTGCCGGCAAAGCCGAGCGCGCGGTGGTTCCCATCGAGAATTCAATTGAAGGCGGAGTCTCTGCAACTTCCGATGCTCTAGCTCAGTTCGCCGGAGTGCAGATCTACGGCGAATACCTAGTTCCCGTCAGCTTTGATCTGATGGCCCAAGCTGGAACCAGAGTAGAGGCCATCACTTCGGTTCTCACTCACCCAGTGGCCTATGCGCAGTGTCGCGGCTGGTTGACCGAGAACATCCCAAGCCACTCTCACGTTCCAGCTGCATCAACTGCCTCAGCAGCCAAGGCCCTGGCCGAAGGTGCCTCGGTTGACGCGGTGATCGCGGCTAGTTCTGCCGCTGCCCTCTATCGCCTTGAGATTTTGGCTTCCGATATCGGCGACAACAAGCACGCCCAGACCCGCTTTATCGAGGTGGGGTTGAGTGGCAAGCCAAGCAAGAAAACAGGATCAGATAAAACCAGTGTGATTGTGGAGCTGCCCCAAGACAAACCTGGAGGCCTGCTTGAGATGCTCGAGCAATTCGCCGCACGCGGGGTCAACTTAAGTCGAATCGAATCAAGACCTGTTGGCGATGTCTTTGGTCGCTATAGGTTCAACATCGATGCCGAAGGCCACATCGATGATGAGGCAATCGCCGAGTCTCTAATGGGGTTGCACCGCTTCAGTCCAAGTGTCATCTACCTAGGTTCTTACCCTCGGGCCGACAGAGCAGAGTCAGTTCACAAAGGTAACAACGATAACTCTGCCTACACCGCTGCCAAGACTTGGCTTGATTCGCTCAGGGGCTAGGGCTTACTGGAATTGTCGCGGAAAAGCGCACTCCCTTTGGCGTGTTTTTCCA
>CAYTOH010000106.1:0-3836 GCA_964439375.1 uncultured Aquiluna sp. | reverse complement strand
AAGTGAAAGAGAGCTGCTTTGGCCAAGGTTCCCATCTCGATCGAGGTTTACCCACCAAAATCAGAGGCGGGTGCGCCGGATCTCTACCGCGCTATAGACGCCCTCTCCGCTTTGGGGCCAAGCTTTATCTCGGTTACTTTTGGAGCGGGTGGCTCTGAGACCAAGAATTCACTCGAAGTCTTGGGATACATCAAATCTGCAGGTGTTTCACCGCTTGCGCACCTGACTTGTGCGGGGACAACAACTCAGACCGCCAGCGCTCTGGTGCGCGAGTTTCTTGATGCGGGCATCACTGATTTCCTAGCGCTGAGGGGCGATTTGCCTTCAGGCCAACGAGATCTTCCCGCTGACAGCCTCAGGACCGCCAGTGAGCTGGTGAGCTTGATTGGAGAGGTAAGAGAAACCCCAGGGAAGACCGCAGTCGCAGCCTTTCCAAACGGACACCCGGAATCGGGGGAGAGCCGCTCTGATATTGCTGCACTACTGGCTAAGCAGGAGGCGGGGGCAGACTTTGCAATCACCCAGCTTTTCTTTTATGCGAAGGATTACCTGGACTTCGTTAGTCTCGCTAGGGAGTCTGGCGTGACCATTCCAATTCTGCCCGGAATCATGCCCATTATTTCCCCGAAGCGGTTAGAGCGAGTGATCGAACTAACCGGTGAGCGAAACCCGGAGGACTTTGCTGAACTTCTCAATTTAGCGGCAGATTCAGCAGAGCGGATTGAGGTTGGGATTAGTTGGGCAGCGGCTTTAGTGTCAGAGCTGGTCGAGGCTGGCGCTCCAGGTATTCACCTCTATGCCTTCAATGAACACGAACGCGTCACCGAGGTGCTCAGGCGAGCCAAGCTCGTTTAGTTTGAACCCGAGCGTAGAATCGGGCCATGAAGTTGAGCCAAGAACTGCGCAGCATTCCAAACCTGCTCAGCATTCTTCGCCTAGCCCTCGTACCTGTCTTTCTTGTTTTGCAACTGAATGACCAGTTAGTTAGGTCTTTATTGGTTTTGGCCGTCGCGAGTTTCACTGACTGGCTCGATGGGTTTATCGCAAGAAAGTTCAATCAGATCACAGAGCTCGGCAAGGTCTTAGATCCAGCGGCCGACCGGCTTTACATCTTTGCCAGCTTGATTGGCCTCACGATAAACGGCAACATTCCAGCTTGGCTGGCTGTGGTGATCATCGCCCGCGATGTCATGCTTTTGGCGGTCTACCCAATCTTGGCGAGCCGAGGTTATGGTCCACTTCCAGTGCATTTTGTTGGTAAGGCTGGCACATTCGCTTTGCTCTATGCCCTGCCCCTATTGCTGATGGCGGATATTTTCCCAAGCGCTCAATTTCTAGTTTTGCCGCTGGCCTGGGGTTTTGCCTACTGGGGCGTGGCGCTCTATTGGGTGGCTGGCTTCATCTATGTCAAGCAAGTTATCAAATTGGTGTCAACGGGCAGTTAAAAATCCCCTAGCATTGTGACTCTAGGGAGGGGATTTTGATGTATCAGCCACATGACGAGACGGCTCGTTTTGCTGAAGACATCATCCCCAAAGACACCCAGACACTTAGCAACGAAGAGCAGGCTGCAATCGCTGCACTGCCCAAGAACTCTGCCCTTCTAATAGCCCAACGTGGCCCATCTGCCGGGTCTCGATTCCTGCTTGACGACGATGTCAGCATTGCCGGACGGCACCCAAACGCAGATGTGTTCCTCGATGACGTAACTGTCTCAAGGAAGCACGTTGAGTTTGTCAGGACAGCGACAGGCTTTGAGATTAAAGACCTTGGTTCGATGAATGGCACCTACCTAAATGGTTCACGCGTCGATAGTGCCCTGCTGAAAAGCGGAGATGTAGTTCAGGTTGGTAAGTATCACCTCACATTCTTTGCAGGGGGTAACTAAGCCATGGAAAACGCTGTTAGAAAACTTTCTGATCACAAGCTCTACACAATTGGGCAGGTGCTCACCGTTCTCAAGCCTGAGTTTGGGGACCTAACCCCCTCCAAACTTCGCTTCTTGGAGGATCAGGGATTGATTACTCCAGAGCGCACGGATTCTGGCTACCGAAAGTACTCGGAAGTTCAGATAGAGAGGCTTTCAATTGTTCTAACCCTGCAGATGGATCAGTACTTGCCGCTCAAGTTAATCAAGGAGCACCTGGAAGAGCTAGATGCCGGCAGGTCTCCACTGCTTCCACAGGCCACCCCGGCATCACTTCGCAAGGGCCAGCGCTTTTCAACTGCTCAGCTGAAATCCGAAACTGGCATTTCCGACCTGGCATTTCGTGAGGGCACGGAACTGGGCCTCTTTGGTGCCCAACCACATTCGTCTCACGAAGTCGAAATAGCTTTTGCCCTGGTTGGGCTTGAGCAGTTTGGAATTCAACCGCGGCACCTCAGGGGCTTGAAATCGGCCGCTGAGCGAGAGGTAGCGATTATCACGGGAGTGACTGAGCCAGTATTGCGCAAGAAGGCTCCAGAGTCAGCTGCTCGTGCTGCACATATCGCCAGGGAGATAGCCGAGCGGTTCGGAGCGATCCGCGGACACCTTATTTCAGAAGCAATCGACGAAATCGAACGCTAGATTGCGACACGCCGAGGCTGTGGAGTAACCCTAAAGTAGAACTTGAAGGCAGACTTAACCAATCGTTAAGAAGGAGTGGCACGTGGACTACGAATCCGGGATGCTCTTTACCGATGGGCTGCCGTCGCAGGACATGGGTTACAGGGGTGCATCTGCCGCTGCCGCTGCAGGAATTTCATACCGCCAGTTGGACTACTGGGACCGCACCGCACTTGTCACCCCAAGTATTCAGACCGCAACCGGATCCGGCTCACAGCGCCTTTACTCTTTCCGCGACATATTGGTTTTGAAGCTAGTCAAGCGACTTTTGGACACTGGTGTATCGCTGCAGCAGATTCGCCTCGCCGTGGAGCAGCTTCGTGCATCGGGCATTCTCGATCTGACTAACACCACCCTGATGTCAGATGGTGCAAGGGTTTATCTGTGCACATCTCAAGACGAGGTAATTGATCTTCTTGGCCAGGGTCAAGGTGTTTTCGGAATTGCCGTCGGTCGCGTACTTCGCGAGGTGGAGGCTACTTTGGTTGACTTCGCTGCCGAAGAGGCCATCGCGCAAGATGAGCTCGCAATGCGCAGAGCTCGCAAAATCTCTTAGCGACCGAACCAGCGGCGCTTCTTCACTTCTCTTCTAGTCTCAGTCTGCTCTGGGATGAGCTCAGAAATTGGACTTGAGATTCCGCGGGTTGCCCTGCCAACCACGCCGACGCGGTCTCTCTTTCCATTTCCGCGCTCCATGTCAGAAAGCGCACCTGCGAGAAGCCAATCAAACCCCTTTGCGACCTCAGCCGCTCCTTCTGCGGGCCAAGCGTGGATGGGCCGTGCTGCTCCGGTGGACTGCTGGATAGCTGCGCGCTCCTCGAAGTAAGGCATCAGTAGCTGCTCACCGAACATTTCCTTGAGCTCTTTGACTCGGTAGTCGTGTTCATTGGACTGTGGCCTCAGGCGGTTGACAACAACCCCTAGAAGTTGAAGCCTCGGGGTCAGCTTCGCACTGATTTCGGCTATGGCTTTTCTTGCACGGTCTGCCGCAATGACTGAGTAGAGAGAAGGCTCTGTGACAACAATGACCCTGTCTGATGCAACCCAGGCCGTTCTGGTGAGGGCATTGATTGATGGGGGAGTGTCAATAATGACTAAGTCGTATTCGTCCTCGATTTGAGTCAAAACCTCTTCAAGTTTCCAAACGTCGGAGATGGTTGGTGCCGGGTTATCCAGCAGCAGCGATCGCGGGGAGCCAACCATGACGTCCATCTTGGTTCCGGTGTGC
>CAYTOH010000105.1:0-3856 GCA_964439375.1 uncultured Aquiluna sp. | reverse complement strand
CTTAGTTGTCTTGGGCTTTGCCAATTCGGCTACACGCTCTTGGTACCCCTCGGCAACTGCGTTACCGAACTCCTTGGCAGCCTCCACGGCGTTTTCCAAAGCTGCTTGAGCCTTAGGGTTGTCGCGAAGCTGCACTACAGCGGTAGCTCCGATTGCAACACCTGCGATGAACCAACCTAATTTGCTCATTTGCTTACCTCCGCTTTACAAAGGCCTTGAATACGCCCTGGGTTACGCCAAACAGTTTAGTTAGCGGGCCTCCGATTGAAGCCGTGAATACGGCGACCAGAGAGTTGATGTTTGTGGTTACCTGCTCAACGTCTTCGGTGATCGCATCGATGCGCTTCAACTGCTTATTGGCCTCGGTTAACGTGACGCGAGCCTCAGTCAGCAGCGGCTCGAGTTCTTGATTGAAGGTCCGAACCGTTGTAGCGGTCTCATCAACCACTTTCGCAACCTTGACTAGGACTAGGCCAATAAACAAAACGAGCAGGACGAAACTGCTGGCAAAGATGATGCCGGCAATCTCGCCACCGCTCATCAGTTTCTACCTTGCTGCGTAGTACTCGACCACAAGCTGTACTTCACAGGTCACTGGAACCTCGGCACGCTTTGGGCGACGAACTAGGGTGGCCTGGAGCTTGTCCAGCGAGACCTTTAGGTACTCAGGGGTCGATGCCTGCACGTCTGAGTGACCGCCAGCTGCCGCAACCTGGAAAGGCTCGGTCTTCTCGCTCTTCTCGTGAACGTGAATCATCTGGCCTGGCTTCACTCGGAAAGAGGGGCGGTCAACCCGCTGGCCATCTACCAAGATGTGACGGTGAACAACCATCTGACGAGCCTGAGCCATGGTGCGGGCAAATCCCGAACGCAAAACAAGAGCGTCAAGACGCATCTCTAGAAGCTCAACCAGGTTCTCACCGGTTAGGCCTTCTGTGCGCTTCGCCTCCTGGAAGGTCTTACGAAGCTGAGCCTCGCGAATTCCATACTGTGCGCGCAGACGCTGCTTCTCGCGAAGGCGGACTGCGTAGTCAGAGTCTGACTTGCGCTTGGTGCGGCCGTGCTGTCCCGGTGCGTAGGGACGCTTCTCCATGTACTTAGCAGCCTTAGGGGTTAGCGCGATGCCAAGGGCACGCGAAAGCCTAGTCTTGCTGCGGGTTCTAGTTGTCTTTGACAAAAAGGATACCTTTCAATTCTTTCTGTGGAATTTGTCCGTCTTCCCAGCCGCTGGATCAGGACAACTTCGAAATCTTAGCAGTCGAGGCCTTGGCTGTCACTACCTGCCAAGGATTTCATCTATTACCTTTAGCCGCTCAGCAAGGGTTTTTTCAAATCCATGATTGCTCGGCGCGTAGTATCGCCGGCCTAGCTCTGCATAGTTTTGCGCTATGACACCCTTTGGGTCATCGTGGGGATAGCGGTAGCCAACAGCACCTGTAGAGCGCAGGTGTGCTGGAACCTGCTCCAAGCTCTTAGTTTCGATGTCTTCCAACGCGGCATTAATCGCGCTGTAAGCGCGGTTGGACTTTGGGGCAAGCGCAAGGTAGATGGTCGCCTCCGCCAGGGGTATACGCCCCTCCGGCATGCCAATCATGTCAACGGTCTGAGCGACTGCGACCGCAAGGGGAAGGGCTCCGGGGTCAGCCAGTCCTATGTCCTCGCTAGCCAAAATCATGAGTCTGCGAGCAATAAACCTCGGATCCTCTCCCCCGGCAATCATCCTCGCCAGGTAGTAGATTGCGGCGTCTGGATCTGAACCGCGAACTGACTTGATGAAAGCGCTGATTGTGTCGTAGTGGAGTTCACCCTGGGAGTCATAGGCGATTTGGTTAGCGCTAGCCGCCTTGGCGGCTTCGAGATCAATCTCACCCTCGGTGCTTAGTGCGGCAGCTTCCAATAGAGTCAACGCTCTTCTTGCATCCCCAGAGGAGATCTCAGCGATGTAATCAAGTGCTTGGGCTGAAACACCTCTCCCCTGCAGACCTTCGTCAGCAACCCTGGCTCGTTCAATCAGTTGAAGAACTTCGGTTTTGGCAAGCGGTTCGAGCTTGAAAACCAAGGACCTCGATATCAATGGGCGAATCACACTGAAGGATGGATTTTCTGTCGTAGCGGCAATCAGGGTCAAGATTCCAGACTCGACCGCACCTAACAATGAATCTTGCTGTGACTTTGAAAAACGATGAATCTCGTCTAGAAAAAGTATTGTTGGCCGATCAAAAATCTCTCGATCTTTCTTGGCCGCATCGATCACTTCTCGAACCTGGACTACAGACGCTGATACGGCACTAAGTTCCGTGAAGTTTGCACCGCGAGATTCGCTCAATAACCGTGCGATTGTGGTCTTTCCGCTGCCGGGAGGACCCCACAGCAAAATCGAGCTCCACGCCCCTTTTCGATCAGCTTCGATGAGGCGTTGCAGTGGAGACCCTTTTGCCAGTAACTTGCCGTGACCGACGACTTCCCCGATAGATTTAGGGCGCATTCTTGAAGCGAGCGGTTTGTCCACACGCTGATTGTAGGCAACACCTAGAATTGCGTACTGTCACTTACTCCGAGGTTTTGATGAAAAACAACGAAAAACTCGCCACATACCGGGCCAAACAGGATCTAATTGCCAAGCGCAAACTAAATGGACCAAGGGACAACAAGCTGTCTTTGCTTGTGGCCGCCGGAGCGTTGGTTCTGGCGTTGGTCGGGCCAACCAGTTACTTCAGCTTTGGGCCAGGTGCCACGAGTGCCAGTGAAGAGACCGTGACCGAGCCAACCGAGTCGGCTGAGCCTGCGGAGAATAGCGAGTCAGTGCCGTCGCCTGACCTTGCAGAGGGTAGGACCTGGAATGGGTCGATGAATCTTGCTGGTTCGGAGATCGGCTTCGAGCTTGACGGAGCAGCAGCTCCTCAGGCAGTTGCAAACTTTGTCTCTCTCGCCCAGGCAGGCTTTTTCGAGAATGTTAGTTGCCACAGACTTACAACCGAGGGAATCTACGTTCTGCAGTGTGGAGATCCCTCTGGCGACGGCACAGGTGGCCCCGGCTACAACTGGGGGCCAATCGAAAACGCTCCTGAAGCTGACCTCTACGAAGAAGGCGTAATTGCTATGGCCCGACGCGGTGGCGATGGAAACTCCATGGGTTCGCAATTCTTTATCGTCTACCAAAACTCCACAATCCCATCTGATTCAGCCGGCGGTTACACCGTCATGGGGCGTCTGACGTCTGGCCTTGACTCGGTGAAAGCAATTGCCGGCAAGGGAACTTCAAACGGGACCTCTGATGGGGCTCCTCTAGAGCCGGTTGTGATGTCTGGTATTTCGGTAGAGTAAGACCTCAATTCAAGGAGAAGCATTGACTAACAACGAGTTTGGTCGGGTCGACCAGGACAACAACGTCTTCGTTATTGAATCTGGCGTTGAAAGACAGGTTGGCCAGTACCCGGGTGTGACCCCCGAGGAGGCGCTCTCCTACTTCACTCGCAAGTACGACGATCTTGAGGCACAGGTCCGCATTCTTGAGCAGCGAATTGCATCCGGTGTGACGGACTCAAAGAGCCTGAAGACCACGCATGACCACCTCGTCGCCGAACTAACAGAGCCTAAAGCGGTGGGAAACCTCGCTTCGCTGAGGCAGCGTCTAGCAAACCTGGCACCGACCATTTCAGAGGCTGCAGAGAAGCTCAAGGCGGAGCGTGAAGCTGCCAACACTGAAGCACTTGCGAAAAAGGAAGCAATTGCTGCCCGCGCAGAGGCCATAGTTTCAAACCTTCATTCAGTGAATTGGAAGAAATCAGCTGCTGAGATGACAGAGCTTTTCAACTCCTGGCAGGAGCTTCAGAAAAACGGCCCGAAGGTTCCAAAA
>CAYTOH010000104.1:0-3859 GCA_964439375.1 uncultured Aquiluna sp. | reverse complement strand
CATTAAGTCTAAGCAATGGTTCGGTGTTTGAGGGACGAATATTTGCCCACCACCAAATTTCTCCACTAGCAAAACTGAAGGTGGTGCCATCAAAAACTTCTTCTTGCGCTTCCGGGAATGCGGCTCTGACTCGAGCCAAAGCAGCCTCAACATCCTGAACGGTGGAGTTAATCTCACCGGAGGCAAAATACGGAGTGAAGGTTTTTGCGATCTCCGACATAGATTTGTCCGAGCCCGCCAATTCAGAAACCAGGTGCATGGAGGCGTGCATGCCGTTATCTGCTCCCCAAAAGTCTCTGAAGTAATAGTGAGCGGAGTGCTCTCCGCCAAAGACCGCTTGGGTCTCAGCCATTTGGTCCTTGATTAACGAGTGCCCAACCTTGGTTCGAACCGGTTTCGCGCCAGCCTGCTCAATCACCTCGGCAACTGACCTTGAAGTCAAGAGGTTGTGAAGCACGATCACATCTGTCTCACCAAGTGCTCTCACCCTCTCAATCTCGCGCTTAGAGACGATAGCCGCGACCGCGGATGGGCTGACCGCCTCACCATTTTCATCGACCGCAAAGCAACGATCTGCATCACCATCAAAGGCAAGACCTAGATCCGCCCCGTGAGCAAGAACCGCTCGCTGCAGGTCAACTAGGTTCTCAGGCTGGAGCGGATTCGCTTCATGGTTTGGGAAAGTGCCATCAAGTTCGAAGTAGAGCGGAACAATCTCAAAGTCCAGTTCAGCTAGACCAGCCGCAGAACCAAAAACAGCCGGAACGGTGAGCCCACCCATGCCATTGGCGGCGTCAACCACAATCTTGAGTCTTCTGGATTTTGAAAAATCAACTAGCCCCCGCAGGTAGTTGACGTAGTCCCGCATAACATCAGCCGAGCGCACCGAGCCCTTGGTTGCAACAGGTTCAATGCCCTGCTCCAAAAAGTGCTGTGCCCATTTCGAGATTCCTGCCAACCCGGTATCCAAAGATATGCCGCGAGCGCCGGCCCTGGAAAACTTCATCCCGTTGTAGCTTGCTGGGTTGTGGCTAGCGGTGAACATGACCGCAGGAAGGTTCATTGAACCCGAAGCGAAATACGACATGTCTGTCGAGCAAAGTCCCAGCATGATGGTGCTTCCACCTCGTAGCGCAGCACCTTGGGCAAACGCCTCTGCAAATCCGGGAGAGCTGTCTCGCATGTCATAGCCCACTAGGAGCTCTTGACCCTCAAGTCCAAGCTCTTCAACAAAGCCGGCACCAAATGCCCTAATCACCTCTGGGGTAAGTTGACTCCCCACCAGGCCGCGAACGTCATAGGTCTTTACAAAATCACTGAAGTTAGCCACAAAATCCTCTTGGCTCTAATCGAATCAGCCCAGAATACAATGACCCCATGGGTAAGCACCTGACAAACCGCGATCGTCACGGTCGGGGCATGCGTCGGCCACTGCCCTCAAAACTCTTTCACCATGGCTTTTTGCGCAAGAGCTTTTTCGAGCAGGTTGTCACTGAGACCTGCGAATACCTGCAGGAGAGCTTTGCTCCAGAGCTTGCCAACCTAACCTGGCGGATTGAAGACGTCCCTGCACTTAGCGATGGGGAACCCTTGCGCCGCTGGAGTGCCAACAAGCGACTCATGCTCATCACCCTCTACAGAATCCCAATTCAACGCTTGGGTAAGACTCGGTCAATGGACCCGAGAATGCAGATTGAGCAGGCTGTTATCTCGGCAGCTGCAAGCTTGGTGGACAAAGACCCTTGGGAATTGATCCACCCTGACTAGCGAATCAACACCTCGAGCTGTTCACCAAAGTTTCGCATCATCGTTGGTGTGATGGTCGCATAACCGGTGGAGTTCTTGATGCTTACCAATGCGTGGAATTGGCCCGAGCCAATCAAGCGATAGCTGCCGGGGGTTGCCGGGATTGCAAGTTGAGAACGACTGGGAACTGAGATTGATTGTGCTACCGGCCCTTCAATTACCAAATTCAAGGTGGTGACCGTGGGGTTCACGACATAGATCGTCGAAGTCCTTGATACAACAATCCGCAAGGCCTGATCGAACAGGTCTGCAGGGGTAAGCCAACTGAAATCTAAGCCCTCATCAAGAATCTGATTTCGCAATGCGATCACCACGGGCTGGTCGGATTCATAGAAGAGGACATTCGCCCCTTGCTTTAGCTCCAGCAGCTCAACAGCGGTCGCTCCAGCCGCCACCACCACACGCTGCAGGTCGAAGTCCGAGCCGTTGGCAATTTGCAACACAACCTCCGCAGGCTCGAGGCCTGGGTTGTGGATTCGCAATTCTGCAGGAGCAAAGCCCTCGGTTGGAACTTCGATTCCAGGAATCACACCGCTAGTTGCCCCAACCTGAGGAGGTATCAGATCAACACCGGTGGCGGTGAGTCCATCCACTGTTCTGTGCTGAAGGTAGGCAGAAACGGGTAGGCCTGAGGTCCTAAAGCTAAATGCAAAAACTGGCTCGGCTGAGGAAAGGGAGACCAGCGGAATCGCCTTCTGCTCTCCAGCCGCAACTGGAATCCGCTCGGTCACAACTCCAGATTCCAAAACCACCTCTAGCTCGACCAACACCTCAACCTGATTTGGATTACCCAAAATCAGAATTGACTCGTTCCCTGGGCCAGAGTTGCCGGACACAAAGTATCCAAAGTTTGTGGGAGGGGAGCAGTTGGTAGCCGCCAGCCCACGCAGCCTTGGTCTGTCGACAGCCTGGACTTGGTTTGCCGAAAGTAGCTCGGTGGATTGTGGATAGCCCTCAGCTTGGAATCTGGCCCAATCCTGTTCTGCATTAAGTTCTGCTCCGTGAACACTCACAAGCGGAGAACCCAGTCGTGCAATGGCGCCAAGATCTGTACCCTGCACTCCGCCCACCTCAACCAAAGCTCCCGGGCAGGCGGCCTGCAGCGGCAGCGGTTCGACCGTCACCTGTTGAGCTACACTCTCAGGCAAGGCAACCTCAGGCACACCTGGCAGCAATGCAATTGCAGAGCTCGCACTGGTGGCCAGGGTTATGGCAAGAAGTCGGTAGAAGATCTTCATCGCTCCCCCTTCAAGGCCCTTCGAGATCCTCGAATAGCCGATGGGGTGGGAAGAGCCAGCAGAGCAAAAGCCGCCAGCACCCAAAGTTGAATGTCTCGATAGGGGCTTGAAGCCTTCAACTGGGTGTTTTCGACAGCTCCAGCCAACTGCCAAAGCAACCCGAACTCCGACTTACCTGCCGGCTGCAAAAACTCCATTGAGCTAACGCCAACTTCGATCTGAGATAACAGGTTGATGTCGCTGCTACTCAGCAGAACAAATCTGACACCGCTGCTAATCAGCAGATCTTCAACCCCGGCTGGATTACCCGCGACCAAAGATGCAACGAGCTTTGATAGCCCCTCACGATCTAACTCAGGCGACTCGTAACGGCTAGCAAGGGACCTTTCCTCGAGAAAGAGTCCGTCTCCCCAAATCAACTCTGCCTCGACCTGGTCACCTCGAACCTCGATCGCCAAAGTCTTTACTGAATCACCTTCAACATTTGCCTGGGCAACTACTAGGGCTGGCATGAGGCGCTCCTGCCCGAAGCTGACTCTAGAGTCGGCCAACAGGGCAATGGCACCGGCCTGAGTGATAATCCCAGCCATGACCAGGATGGAAGCACTAATCCGCAGGGCTCTGGGGAAATTGTCCAGAGCGGAGGCAAAACTGGCAAGGCCGGCGATCACGGCTAACCCAAGCAGTGGATTTGAGGAGCTAACTGGCTGATACCAGCTGGCAACTAAAGCCAAGGACCCGATGGTCGCAAGCAAAATGGCTTTCTTTGGATTTGAGATTGACAATCCAACAAGGGTCAAAACTGCGACCGCAGC
>CAYTOH010000103.1:0-3866 GCA_964439375.1 uncultured Aquiluna sp. | reverse complement strand
GCTACCGATGATGCACAAATGCAGATCCTCGCAGATCGTGCAATCAAAGAAGGCTTATCGGTAAGAGGTCTGGAGGAGCTCGTTGCCTCCTTCAAGCCCAAGAAGATCAAGGGCAAGATTATCCCTGGCGGCAAGCAAGACATGCTCAAGGAGATGGCCGAAAAGCTCGGGGAAAACTTAGATACCGTGGTAAAAATCCAACTGGGTCGCAAAAAGGGCCAACTCATAATCGAGTTTGGCAACATCGCTGACTTGCGAAGGATTATTACCCAAATCGAGAAGAACTAGCCTCGAGCTGCCGCCTGGGCAATTGACAGGTAAGACTCTGCAAGTTCGCCGCCATCTGCGGTAATGGCCTGAGGAAAGAGCGATGTTTCTGTCATCCCGGGCGTCACATTAGCCTCGAGGAACCAGGGTGTCCCAAATTCATCAACAATCAGGTCTACTCGGCTCAGATGCCTGAGTCGCAGCGCATTGTGCGCTGTAAGTGCAACCTCAACAGCACGTTCGATGACCGAAGGACTTAGGCGAGACGGCACGTAGTAGTTGGTTTGTCCGGGGGTGTATCGCTCAGAGTAGCCAAAACTGCCCCCCTCAGGCTCGACTTCCACCGGAGGTAATGCCCTTGCACCAAACCCCAGGTCAACGATGCTCACAGCGAGCTCTGTGCCAGGGATGAATTTTTCAATCAAGACTTCCTCACAATAGACAAAAGCATCGACCATTGCCTTCGAGAAGCCAGCCACGCTATCAACCCTGGTCACGCCTTGTGCAGAACCACTTTGGGCGGGCTTCACGATCAGCGGGAAACCTAATTGGGTACCAACCATCGCTAAAACCGATTCGGCGTTGAGTTCCTTGAACGTTGAGCGGGGGAGTGTTATTGCCTCAGGTGTCTGAATCCCATGTCTGTGCAGGATGGTTTTTGCGGTTGGTTTATGCCAAGCGAGTTTGGCTGCTGCGCCATCTGACCCAACAAACTTGATGCCGGCAAGCTCCAGAAGGCTCTGAATCGTTCCGTCTTCGCCCACTGAACCGTGGAGGGTCGACCAGACAACATCAGGCCGTGCAGCAATCAGGTGTCCGATTAGGTCACCGTCCGGCTCTCTGACCTCAACCTGTGCGCCAGCGTCCGTTAGCGCATCAGCAACCCGTCTGCCTGACTTTAGGGAAACATCCCTCTCGTGAGAAATGCCTCCAGCTAGTACTAAAACGCTGAGGGCCATCTCTATTCAGCTCTGAAGGTGTCGAGTAGATCCAACTGAAGGTTTACCACCTTCGAAAGCCGCTTGATTCCGACCTTCACATTCTCAGCCGTTGGGTGGGAGAAACAAACTCTGATGTTGTTTGCACCCCTGCCATCACCATAGAACGCGGTTCCTGGGGTGTATGCCACGAGCTCATTGACGGCTAGGGGAAGCATTTCCTTGCTGTTTAGCCCCTCGGGAAGGGTGAGCCAGAGGAAGAACCCGCCATTTGGTTTGGTGGTCTGAATCCTAGGAAGGTATTGTTCCAAAGCTTCTAGGGCAGCGTCTCGCTTCTCCTGGTAGAGCTTTCGGTAGGTGTTGATCTGACCCTTCCAGTCAGCAATCGAGAGGTATTCGCTGACAAGCATCTGAGCAAAAGTAGCGGGTGACAAGATGGCTGACTCATTCGCTAGAACCAGCTTTTCCCTTATAGCAGGGGGAGCTAGAACGTAGCCGACCCGTAGACCCGGAGAGAGAATCTTGGAAAAACTACCCAGATAAACCACACCTTCGGGGTCAAATGCCCTGAGAGCCTTAGGAGGCTGATTCTCGAAGTAGAGCAAGCCGTAGGGGTTGTCTTCGATAATCAAAATCCCACGCTCTTGGCAAACCTGCAAGACCCTTTGGCGTCGCTCCGCGGAGAGTGTCACACCGCTTGGGTTGGCAAAGTTTGGAACCAAATACAGCAGTTTTACCTTTTTGCCCGCTTCAGTCATGCGGTCTGCTGCCTCAGCGAGGGCTTCTGGGGAAATACCATCCTCATCCGTGAAGACGTGCTCGATGTGGGCTTCTTTGTGTCTAAAGATCCCTACCGCTCCAACGTAACTGGGTGCTTCAACGAGAACAACGTCCCCCGCATCCAGAAAGAGATCTGCAAGAAGCTCGAGAGCGTGCTGAGAGCCTGTCGTGATCATGATGTCTTCGACAGAGCCGTGTACCCCGTCTAGTCCCATGATTTCCTGGATCTGCTCACGCAGCCTCAGGTCTCCTTGACCACCACCGTACTGAAGGGCATAGTTGCCACGGGTCGCCATCATGGAGTTGAAGGCCTGCTCAATCAGGTCTTTATCTAGCGCAGAAACATCGGGCATTCCTCCGGCCAGGGACACAACTTCAGGCCGAGAAACAACAGCAAACAGGGCCCTGACTTCTGATACGGAGAGGTTTGCAGCTCGCGCGGCATAAGCGTGCTTCCAACTGTCGAAGTTGGTGACACTGCCAGATCGCGTTTGAGGCAAATTGGTCTCCCGAGGTTTTTCGAAAGCTTACCCCCATTTCAGGGGGATTGGCGAGTGTTTACCTAGGAGATGAAGTCTGTGAGCTCCGACAAAATTGCGGCCTTTGGCCTTGCTCCCACCAGTTGCTTGACCATTTTCCCGTTCTGGAAAATGCCAAGAAGTGGGATGCCAGTGACCTGGTAATCCATGGCTAGCTGCGGTTCCAGGTCAACATTTACCTTGACAACCTTGAGCTGCTCGGAGTATTCAGAGGCGATTTCGTCAAGGATTGGCGCGACATTTCGGCAGGGGCCGCACCACTCCGCCCAGAAATCTACGATTACTGGCTTGTCTGACTCCAGAACCTCGCTTTTGAAGCTATCGGTTGTTGCGTCAACTGGGTGCATGTGAAACTCCTAATGTGATGCTAGGTAGTGCTCGGCATCGAGGGCCGCAACACAGCCAGAACCAGCCGCGGTTATGGCCTGTCGGTAGGTGGGGTCAATCACATCTCCGGCTGCGAATACACCCGGCAATGATGTTCTTGAGGATCTACCCTCCACCTTGATGAAGCGGTCTTCAGTTAGCTCTACTTGGTTCTCAACCAACCAGACCCTCGGGTCATTTCCAATAGCGATAAATAGGCCGTCTAGCGCAAGGTCTGACTTCTCACCAGAAACGGTGTTTTCAAGGACAACCCCCTCTAGCTTGCCCTCTCCCTTGAGCTCTGCGACAGCCGAATTCCAGATGAACTCAATCTTTGGGTTGTCAAATGAGCGCTGCTGCATGATCTTCGAAGCCTTGAGGGTTTCGCGACGGTGAATCACATAGACCTTTGAGGCAAATTTGGTTAGGAAGTTAGCCTCTTCCATCGCCGAGTCGCCGCCGCCAACCACTGCGATGGTTTTCTCACGGAAAAAGAAGCCATCGCAGGTCGCACACCAAGAAACACCATGGCCGGAGAGTTCCTTCTCCTTCGGGAGGCCAAGCTCTCGGTAGGCAGCGCCCGTGGAGATAATCACTGACTTAGCCTCAAATGTTTCGCCCCCGCCAGTCTTGACGATTTTTATCTTGCCCTTGAGGTCAACCTCCACCACATCGTCAAACAAGATCTCAGTGCCAAATCGCTCAGCTTGAGCCTGGAAGTTAGCCATTAGATCCGGACCCATTAGACCATCCGGGAAGCCGGGAAAGTTCTCAACTTCAGTCGTCTTCATGAGCTCTCCACCAGGCTCGACACTTGAAGCAATCAAGAGTGGGTTGAGCTGTGCGCGAGCCGCGTAGATTGCGGCTGTGTAACCAGCCGGGCCTGATCCAATGATTATGACATCGCGCATTTTTTATCCTTTTCGATGGCTATAGATAGATAACCGTCTATTTCTCCACTCTACCGCTTTGGAGC
>CAYTOH010000102.1:0-3896 GCA_964439375.1 uncultured Aquiluna sp. | reverse complement strand
ATGAACCATTCGGTTATCTCGACTACAACAAGCTTCAGATCGAGGCAAAGTGTGTAATTTCAGATTCTGGGACGATTAGTGAAGAGAGTGCAATCTGCGATTTCCCTGCAGTCACACTCAGGTCGTCTATGGAGCGACCCGAAGCTCTAGCTAAAGGGTCGATTGTTATGTCAGAACCTGGCGCGTCGGCACTTTTGGCTGCGATTGAGTTTGTCTCTGCAAAAGAAAAATCGTCCCTAGCGGAAGGTTACGAGGAAGAAGCATTCTCAGGTCGAGTCCTTGCAATTCTTCTCTCAACCTTTTGGGCAAAAGAAGTATGGCAGGGTTTAGACAGGAACCTACCGCTTTGAACCCTTCACCTTGCCGCAGATTTAGCAGCTTTTGGAAACCCTTGAAATGCCTACTGCACGTTTGAGATCATGGGTCAAGAAGCACCCCAAACTGCTCAGTTACGCGACTTCAGTAGTGCTTTTTAGAAATCGAACAGTCTTTGAACTAAGGACTTGGCCCGCTCCCTTTGGCCGCTCACGGTTCGATGGCCGGAAGAGGCGAGACGCTCTGGCACGCAAAGTTCGGACTATGGACCTCTTAGCGTCTGAGTCTCAAAACCTCTTTGATCGAGCGATAGCTACGGACGATCAAAACTACACCGACCTGTTGAATTCGCAAGAGAGGCTGATACCTATTTCTTTCTCATGGCCTGGGGAGATCGAAGAAAATCCTTTTCACGGCGATAGAGATAAGTTGTTTAGTGAGGTAATCCCAGGCGAAAGTTATTCGTTCTCTGATTATGAGGAGTACCTGCGCCAGTATCGGCAATCGACTATGGCTGTGTCTTTCAAGAAGGCTGGTTGGGATTGTTTCAGGCATCTTGAAATCTTGAGATCTGGAGCGCTGCTTTACATGCCTGACGCTGATCAAATTCCGCAATTTGCCATGACTCATTATCCAAAAGAGCTAATCAACTTGACCCGCACCTTGATTGAGGCTGGGGTGCCAATTCATCCCCGCCTAGGCCCAGAGATTTATCAGAGATTCAGGGATCGCCTGACGTCCGAAGCAATGGCAAGATTCATCATCAAGCGACTTGGTGCGGAAGGTAAGCGAATAGTATTCCTCGATCTTGATTTGAATACACGACCGGATTACCTGAGTGTGATGACATACGTCGGACTCAAGAAAGTCCTTGGGTCGGAAATGTGTTTGGCCCCTTTAGGTGCGGGGCCTGTATTCGCGGACTGGAATGGTGACGCAAAGACTTTTCACGGCCTTGGCTTTGGTTACACAAAATTTCTCGACCCAAGATTGCGAAGTAAAGCCGAGTCGGAAATTTGGTGTCTAGAGGAGGCAGTGTCCAACGTTCGCTCCGAGGACTTCGTGATTGTTGGGAACGTGAGTGTTCGTCCAGAATTGGCCGAATACGTGAACTGTAATCTTAGACCGGACGTAGGTAGGGCCTTCATTTGGGGCGATGATAGACCTCCCGGTCGAAAAGCTAGGAAATGGATGTCCACCCTGAAGGGCGGGCTCTTGCTCAGGGAGGTTTACTAAGTGTCTATCAGGAGTCGATTCAACGAATCACACAGAAAGAAAGTTCTGATTGTCATTGGAACGCGACCAGAGGCAATCAAAATGGCCCCTGTAATTCGCGCACTGTCGTCTTCTTCCGCGCTTGACGTAAGTGTTCTGTCTACTGGCCAACACGCTGAGATGCTCGACGAAGCTCTTGGAGTTTTCGAACTGGAGCCAGACTTTCGCTTGAGCACATTGGACAAAGGACAGAGCCTGTCCAGATTAGGTTCAAGGTTGTTGTCGTCATCGGAGGACGTGATTGTCTCTTCAGGTGCAGATTTGGTCCTCGTACATGGCGACACCTCCTCTGCAATGTTCTCTGCCCTTGCAGCCTTCAATCTGGGCGTGCCCGTGGGTCACGTGGAAGCCGGGTTGCGGACTGGGAACATTCACGAACCTTTCCCTGAGGAGTGGAATCGAGTTGCCATATCAAAGTTGAGCAGATACCACTTCAGCCCCACAAGTTTGGCGGCTCAGAATTTGGTTGAAGAAGGGGTGGACCCTGAGTCGATCCACGTTGTCGGGAATACTGTCGTTGATTCCGTCCGTATTGCCAAGAGCAGTTTTCTCGATGACTCCATTTGGGTCGCCGCTAGAACAATCCAAATCAAGCAATCCTTGTACCCTGGGTTCGGACAAGGGCCATTTGCGCTTATAACGCTTCACAGACGTGAGAACGCGGGTACAACTTTTGAATCGTATCTGGACATTCTTGCGAAGTCAGCAATTGCGTATCCAGAGTTTTCTTTTGTATTTCCGGTCCATCCGAACCCCGCCATTTCAAATCTAGCAGAGAAGTTTTTGGGTGGACTTCCCAATGTATTTCTTACCGCACCTATTGATTACCTAACCTTTTCGTTGCTACTCTCAAGCGCTGCTTTTGTTATTTCAGACAGCGGGGGCCTTCAAGAAGAGGCCGTTACATACTCCAAGCGTCTGCTTCTTTGTCGGACGGCAACTGAGAGACCTGAGGCGGTCGAAGCTGGTCTTATCGACCTAATTGGTGGAGACTTCTCGATGTTTGCCCAACATGTTACTTCCCTGTGTAGTTACCATCTCAGCCAAACTGAAAGTAATTCCGTGCAACTAAATTTAGATTCAAACCCTTACGGTGATGGCTTTGCAGCTGATCGAATAGCGACAATCGTGACCGGAGCCTAAATTGCTCTTGGACAAAAATCAAAAAACAACTAGCTTGCTATTTTCTTATCTTGAAAGCTCGAGCCAACCGAGTGACAAGTCCAGGCAACCTTGAGGCCACTGAGCCAATGAAGCGTCTAGAGACCCTTTTGCTGGCTGGCTCTTCACGGGATAGAGCAAGCGGCATTAGGCCGAGCTTTATGTAGTGACGGTAAGCTTTCTCGAATTTTGAGAGCGATTTGGGTTGTTGCGATATCGCCGCCGAGTCCGTCCCATCAAAGGCCGATTTGCCTCGGAGTTCACCCCATACCTCTGGCTTTCCAGGTGGGTGTGGAGGCACAAAAGTCCCAAATCCCAAGTTTTTCTTGATTGCATAGGACAAGTGAATGTCCTCTCCGGAAATCTCGGACCTGTGGGCATGGTGATATTCTCCCCAAAAGGCTGCCAACCAAGCGCGAGGAAAGATCCAGTTGTGCCCGACAATGTCGACTTCCTCAGTCGTCTCATTCATCGCATTTGGCCCGACTTCATCGTAAATGAGATAAGACTCCTTGCCAGCGAACTTCAAGCCACGCGATCCGATGATTCCAGGCGTTTTATCAAAGGCCTCTAGAGCGCAAGCGAGCCACCCCGGTCCCGGCACTGTATCGTCATCAATAAGCCACACGAAGTCACTTTTCGCATTCAGTGCAAAAGCGAACCTGGCCCACACTCCAAGATTCTCGGAGCAGTGCGCAACCGTCACACCTTCCAGCTCAGGAAGAAGCTCACGCTCGGTCCCATTAATCCACAGCATTATCTCCGAAACTTGATGGGTTTGAGATCTCACCGCGTCCAGCTGAAGGCCAATATTCTGAGGCCTTTTGAACGCATTCATGATGACAGAGACAGTTTTCCCAGAAGGTAAAATTGAACTAGACAAAGGCGGAGCACCTCCAATCTTCAGTCCCACCTGGCAAAACTTTAGTTGGATGTGAAAGTGATGTGTGGATTGTTTCCAAGAAGCCTTCAACGGTCTGTAATCAAAAACCGAATTTCCACCTCAAATTGGCGAACAATTGAGGGAGTTGTGTAGCCTGTTGAAGTGACCTACGTAATCGCCCTACCCTGTGTCGATGTCAAAGACAAAGCTTGCATCGACGAGTGCCCCGTTGACTGCATCTATGAGGGTGACCGCATGCTCT
>CAYTOH010000101.1:0-3904 GCA_964439375.1 uncultured Aquiluna sp. | reverse complement strand
CAAGGCCAGAGCAAACCTGGCAAGCGCCAAAGGGGGCGTTGAAGGAAAATGTTCTGGGTTCGATTTCGGTGAGCGTTATCTCATGCTCATTTGGGCAGGATAGTTTCTCGCTAAATGTTCGTGATGTTTTGTCATCAACGAAGTCAACAATCACTCGGCCATCGGCAAGTTTGAGTGCGGTTTCAACCGAGTCTGTGAGCCTTGACTCGATGTCCTCCTTGCTCACCAGGCGGTCCACAACCACCGATATGTCGTGTTTGAAGCTCTTCTTGAGGGGCTTGGCCTCGCTCAGGATCACCGTCTCGCCGTCAACCACAGCACGAGCAAACCCTTGGGCCTGAAGTGAGGTGAATAGGTCTTGGAACTCTCCCTTTTTCTGCTGGACAATCGGCGCTAGGAGTTGAAACCTGGTCCCTTCGGGGAGCAGTAGCAACTGGTCAACAATGGCTTGAGGTGTTTGTCGGGAAATTACCTCGCCGCACTGGTGACAGTGCGGAACACCGATTCGAGCCCAGAGTAATCGGAGGTAGTCGTGAATCTCGGTAATGGTTCCAACAGTTGACCTAGGGTTGCGGTTGGTTGACTTTTGGTCGATTGAAACCGCCGGGCTTAGGCCTTCGATGAAGTCAACATCTGGTCTATCGACCTGGCCCAAAAACTGCCTCGCATAAGCCGAGAGCGACTCCACATAGCGACGTTGTCCCTCAGCAAAAATGGTGTCAAAGGCTAGCGATGATTTTCCCGACCCAGACAGTCCGGTGAAGACGATCATCTTGTCTCTGGGAAGTTCCAGATTCAGGTTTTTGAGGTTATGGACCCGCGCGCCCTTGATTGAGAGCTTTGCGCCTTTTGGGGTCTCGATAGTCACCGTAGAAGTTTACGCATGCCCAGCGGATTCAAACTGCCTCAGCTCGCGCTTTAGTTCTGCGATCTCGTCTCGGATTCGGGCTGCCAACTCGAATTGGAGCTCTCTGGCAGCGCTCTTCATTTGAGCGTCCAGTTCGACAATTGTTGCCAGCAGTTGATCTTTACCCTGGGCCCCGATGTTCTTGCGGCCCCGCATAGGAGTTGATCCAACCTTTCTTGCTGGCTCTTTCTTCAGCTGCTCCAAAAGGGCCTCGGTATCAACTTCCTCACGCATAAGCGCGTCTGTTATGTCGGCGATCTTTTTTCTAAGCGGCTGAGGATCCACCCCGTTAGCTTGGTTGTAGGCGATTTGGATGTCTCGTCTTCGGTTAGTTTCCTCGAGTGCTCTTGCCATCGAGTCGGTTACCTTGTCCGCGTACATATGAACTTCACCGTTCACATTTCTCGCGGCGCGACCAATTGTTTGGATTAGCGATGTTGTCGATCGCAGGAATCCTTCTTTGTCTGCATCCAGAATTGCCACCAAAGAAACTTCGGGTAGGTCTAAGCCCTCACGCAACAGGTTGATACCAACCAAGACATCGAACAGGCCCTGTCTGAGTTCACGCAACAGTTCAACTCGGCGCAGGGTGTCAACATCGGAGTGCAGGTATCGAACGCGAATTCCCAGTTCGGTGAAGTAGTCAGTCACTTCTTCGGCCAGCCGCTTAGTCAAAGTCGTGACTAAAACGCGTTCGTCGCGCTCGACCCTGACCCTAATCTCCTCGGTGAGGTCGTCTATCTGACCCTTGGATGGCTTGATTACAACCTTTGGGTCGACTAGCCCGGTCGGTCGAATGATTTGTTGCACGACTCCGTCTGAACGTTCTAATTCATACGTGCCCGGTGTCGCCGAGAGGTACACGGTCTGACCAGTTCGCTCTAAAAACTCGTCGAACCGAAGCGGTCTATTGTCAAGTGCGGAAGGAAGCCTGAAGCCATGCTCAATCAGATTTCGCTTTCTTGATGAATCTCCCGCATACATCGCACCAATTTGAGGGATGGTGACGTGGGACTCATCAATCACCGTTAGGAAATCCTCAGGGAAATAGTCGAGCAAACAAGCCGACGGCTCCCCCTCCGCTCTCCCGTCGATGTGTCGGGAGTAGTTTTCGATACCCGAGCAAAAGCCGAGCTCCCGAATCATCTCCAAATCAAATGTCGTGCGCATTTTGATGCGCTGTGCCTCGAGGAGCTTGCCTTGACGCTCAAACTCCCGGTAGCGCTGTTCAAGTTCTTCTTCGATGGCTTCGATGGCCTGCGCCATCCGCTCGGCCGGAGCGACGTAATAGGAGGCCGGGTAGATTGCTACGCTCTCGCGCTCCATGAGGATCTCACCCGTGAGTGGGTGAATCCGGTAGATCTTTTCGATCTCATCCCCAAAAAACTCGATTCGAGTGGCTTCTTCGTCATAAACCGCGATTACTTCGATTGTGTCGCCCTTGACCCTGAAGTTGCCTCGAACAAACTCGATATCGTTTCGTTGATACTGAATCGCAACCAGAGACCTAATCAACTCATCTCGATCAATCCGCTGGCCGACTCTGAGTGGCAGCGACTGGGCAAGGTATTCCTTGGGGGCGCCTAGACCGTAGATGCAAGAAACGGTTGCAACAACGATGACATCCCGCCTGGAAAGAAGTGACATGGTCGCCGAATATCTCAGGCGCTCCACTTCTTCGTTGATGGTTGAGTCCTTCTCAATGAAGGTATCTGTTTGCGCCACATAAGCCTCAGGCTGGTAGTAGTCGTAGTAGCTCACGAAGTACTCCACAGCATTCTCTGGAAACATTTCCCTAAGCTCACTGGCAAGTTGGGCGGCGAGCGTCTTATTGTGAACCACCACCAGAGTGGGCCGCTGAAGCTTCTCGATTAGCCAGGCAGTTGTGGCGCTCTTTCCGGTTCCGGTGTCGCCGAGCAGAACGACATCGCGCTCACCATTGTTGATTCGCTGTGCTAGCTCAGCAATCGCCTGAGGCTGGTCACCAGCCGGCTGATAGGGGCTCACAACCTTGAATAGTTTCTGATCCCGCTCTATCACGGCGTCAACTCTATGCGGTCAAGACAGCGAATGTCTCATCCGCTCGTTTCAAGAGCTCCTCGAAGGAGCAGTTCGAATCAATCACCACATCAGCTCTTGCTTCGCGCTCTTGGTCTGAGGCTTGGGATGCAATTCGTGCCCGAGCGTCCTCTTCCGTCATCCCACGAGACTTAATGAGCCTCGAAACACGAACATCCTCAGGGCAGGAAACCGTTACGACCTTGTCAAATGGGAGCTGGGAGTTAGTCTCAACCAGAAGTGGGATCGTGTAGATCACGTGCCCAGAAACTTGAGCAACCTTCTCTCTGGCCAGCTTTTGAATCAGAGGGTGGAGGATTCCCTCAAGGGCTTTGCGATTCTCAGTGCTTGAAAAGGCCCGCTCTGCTAATAGCGCTCGATTGAGCATGCCATCTTCCTGAATCAAGTCAGCACCGAAGCGTTCTGCAACCAGCCCTAGCCCCTCAGAGCCCGGCAGCACTACTTCTCTTGCAAGCAGGTCCGCGTCAATTTCGGTAGCACCCAGCTCAACCCAGCGGTTTGCAACCGTGGTTTTGCCGGACCCTATTCCGCCGGTTAGGCCAATCAACATAGGCCCAAGGATAAAGCAAAACCCCAGAGCGTTTCGCTCTGGGGTTTTGCTATCTGGAACTTAGTTGCCGCCAGCTAGCTTGTCTCGAAGCGCAGCAAGCGACTCGTCGTCAGCCAGGGTGCCCTGGTCTGAGGTCTCACCAGCGGAAGCGTTTGGCTCCTGAGCTGGAGGAGCGGTGTCTGGCAAGGTGGCTAGGTGCTCAAAGGCAGCCTTAGCCTGAACCTTGTGGAGCTCCCAACGAGCATGTGCCTCGGCGTACTCTGCCTCCCACTTGGAGCGAGCCTCTTCGTAACCGGCCTTCCACTCGTTGGTGGCTGGGTCGAAGCCCTCTGGGTAGCGGTACTGACCCTTGTCGTCGTAGTCCGCGC
>CAYTOH010000100.1:0-4076 GCA_964439375.1 uncultured Aquiluna sp. | reverse complement strand
AAACTGTTGGCTGGCCGTGGCCAGTTTTCTCAACCAGCTCGGTAACAGTTAGTTCTCCCGAGCCCCCAACTAAGTGAGAACCCAACAGGGTCTCAAGAAGGTGCCTGCGGGTTGGGTCTGCGATTGCCTCAAAAATGTCTGCCATGTTTTTACCCTACTCTGCTTCGCGAGCTAACTCTTCTGCTCTTTTGACAGCTGCCTCCAAGGAAGCAGCAAAAATACCGTGTAGATCGCTGAGTTCAAAGGTCGAGATGATGCGCTCTGTCGTGCCCCCGGGAGAAGTTACGTTCCTTCTCAGCACATCTGGTTC
Organism: uncultured Aquiluna sp.; assembly: GCA_964439375.1. Classification (GTDB taxonomy): domain Bacteria; phylum Actinomycetota; class Actinomycetes; order Actinomycetales; family Microbacteriaceae; genus Aquiluna. The sequence goes on along the minus strand of CAYTOH010000100.1, from coordinate 3,766 downwards.
TTGCCCCGATTGCTCAAGAAGCTCTGCTGAACCGGAGATGGTTGAACGCACCAGTAGCTTGGCATCCCGCTCAGAGAACCCTGCTTCGATAGCAACTTTCTCCCATTGCTCGATTATGTAGAACAGCCAAGCGGGACCCGAGCCAGAGATTGCACTGAGTGCATTGATCTTGTCTTCAGTGGTGACAACCACTTCGCCAACGGCCTCAAACAACTGTGTAGCGGCGGTGATTGCATCCTTTGAGGCAGTGGCTGCGGCCGCAAGTCCTGTAACACCTCTTCCCACTAGAGCGGGAGTGTTTGGCATTGTGCGAATAAGGTTTGGATTTTCCATAACGGCTGCCATTGTCTTTAGCTCTACCCCAGCCGCCATCGAGATAACTACCGCGTTGCGGCCAATCTCACCAACTAGCTCAGCCAGAACTCCACTGACTTGCTTGGGCTTTACCCCAAGGACAATGAGATCGGCGTCCCCCGCCATAAGTGAGTTCGCATCCGCAGCAATTTCTGTGGACAGCGCTGAAATGCCCAAGTCACGCCAAGCCTTAGCGCTCTGCTCCGACTTCGTGGTTGCACTGAGCAGCTCTTTGGGATGGCCTGCCGAGATAAGGCCTTTGAGGATTGCTCCACCCATTGACCCAGTGCCCAGAAAAGCAATTCTTAGTTTGTCCACGCATGAATCCTAGGGTGAGCTAAGTAGTGGCGCTCCGATAAATGCGACCGAGTTCATCAGCGTGTGGGCGATGATCAACGGAGCAATCCTGCCGGTCTTATGAAAGTAATAGGCGAAAGCTAGCCCCATCACAAAGTTTCCCAAGAAAGCTGAGTAGCCCTGATAAAGGTGATAGCTCGCACGAAAAGCAGCAGACAAAACAATTGAAAGTGTGATTGTGATCGCCGGAGAAATGAGCTTTAGCTTCTTCATCAGAAAACCAACTGCGATTATCTCCTCGAGCAACCCTGCCCTCAAGGCTGCGAGCAATAGCACCGGTATGGTCCAAAACTGATCTTCTAGCGTGCTGGTGACAATGCGTGATGTTAGACCGAGCTCGAGTGCGACCAGATAGAGCCCGATGCCCGGGATGCCGATAGCTGCAGCTAAACCAATTCCATGCAGTAAATCTCGCCATCGAGGCACTAGGCCGAGAGAAATGCCGTCCTGCCTCAAAAAATAAAGTGCCAGCAAAACAGGCACCAAACTCAACGACAGCGAGGCGACCTGACTCAGCAGATCCAGCCAAGGAGTTTCCGCCAGAGGTCTATTGATCACCGTCGTTGATCCAGCAAGGCCCTCTTCACTCGTAACTTTTCTAAGCAGGCTCAGAAGCGAATAAATCGCACTGGCACCAAGCGAGAGCATGACGACAAGCCAAAGCTCGTGTTTGTGATTCTTGGAAAAGTTCATGGCTCCCTTACAAAACTGTGGGACCAAAAGTTTAGATGTCTCAACTAGGGGGTAACTTTGTCAGGTGGCCAAATCAAAGAGTGACTTCCGGTGCAGCGAATGTGGTTGGACAACCATTAAGTGGGCTGGTCGCTGCGGTGAATGCGAGGCATGGGGAACTCTCGAAGAGTCAGCCAGCACCAAGCAAGAAGTCAAGCCAATTCGAATTAGCGATTCTCAGGCAGCTAAGCCCATAACTGAAATTGAGGCCACGGCATCGGGTCACAACCCAACTGGAGTAAACGAATTTGATCGAGTGCTCGGTGGTGGTCTCGTGCCGGGGGCTGCGATTCTGCTCTCTGGTGAACCCGGAGTTGGCAAGAGCACGCTGCTGCTCGAAGTAGGCGCTAGGGCTGCGAAAGCAGGGGCAAGGGTTCTTTACGTTTCCGCAGAGGAGTCCGCGTCTCAGGTAAAACTGCGGGCAACCCGAACCGGCGCACTCACTCCGAACCTCTTCTTGGCCAACGAGACCGACTTAGCCTCCGTGCTTGGGCAGTTTGAGGCATTGAAACCAGATCTCCTGATTGTTGACTCTGTGCAGACGATCGCTTCCTCTGACATCGATGGTGCTGCAGGAATGCCCTCCCAGGTTAGAGAAGTAGCTGCGAATCTCATCAGGCTTGCTAAGCAAAACTCTGTTCCGCTGCTCCTAGTTGGCCACGTCACTAAAGACGGCTCTATCGCTGGGCCCAGGACTTTAGAGCACCTGGTGGACGTGGTTTGCCACTTCGAAGGCGATCGCCAAACTGCGCTGCGATTCGTCCGCACGCTCAAGAACCGATTTGGCCCGACCGATGAAGTTGGCTGCTTTGAAATGACAGGGGACGGCATAGCGGAAGTGGCAGACCCATCTCAGCTATTTATCTCCGGCTCAAAAAACCAGGTCTCTGGAACCTGCATAACTGTGACGGTCGAGGGAAAGCGAGCTCTAATGGCTGAGATTCAGGCCCTGGTTGTCAAGACCAATTCGCCTCAGCCAAGACGAGTCACCAACGGGGTGGATTCGGCTCGTGTTGCAATGTTGCTCGCGGTTCTCGAGCGTCGCGCGGGGATTTCGCTAATCGACAAGGACGTTTATGTCTCAACAGTTGGCGGCGTGAAGATTCTTGAGCCAGCGGCTGACCTAGCAATCGCCATCGCCATTGCATCTGCGGTGAGTGATAAACCGGTCAAACCAGAAATTGCGGCATTTGGTGAAATCTCACTGGCAGGAGAAATTCGGGCGGTCACTAATTCGAAACAGCGAGCATCCGAAGCTAAACGGCTCGGCCACCCGCAGGTGGTTGACTCCAGCGGCTTCCAGCTAAGGCAGGCAATTGCGTCCGCGCTTGCTTAGTTGAGCAAGAACTGAACGTTGTCCTCTGAGTAAACCCCGTTTACCTCGACCTTGAGGAAGTAGGAAGCGCCGCCGGCTGGCACCTCTGGTAGCCCAACACCGCAACCTTCACTTCCAGATCTGACTCGCTCCCAAACTCCCTTTGGGGATTCAATGCTCTGGTTTGAAGCGAGAGTGATTACCTGGTCGACATCTGCGGTTCTGTCGCAATCCTTCGATGACCAGTAGGTCTCGCCCCCTGAGGTAATGGTGAAGAAAGTGACTCTTGAGCCTGCGTTGAAATTGCAAGCCTCTAGGCCGACGTTCGTAATTGAATACCAAATCATTGGTTTCTCGCCCGAATCGAATGAGGTCCTCGGTCCCGATTCGTCACCAATTCGCGCCTGAACCACAACTGCTCCTGCCTGACAGTCGGCAATTTCAGTGGAGGCGGACTCGGTCACTGGAACCGAAGTCGAGGTTGGCGTGGGCTCGGCCTGCTGATTCGAGCCGAGGCTCGAGAAGCCCCAGACCGTGAGTGCCAGAAGCAACGCAACGAGGAGCGCCAAAGCTCGGCGACGGGCATAGATCTGCTGTTGAGTGGGGGCCATGGGTTAAATCTAGCTAGAGGAGCTTGAGCATCCTTGAGTTTCCAAGCGTGTTCTGCTTTACGCGTGCCAAATCCAAAAACTCTGCGACACCTTCGTCATTCGACCTGACCATCTCGGCATAGGTTTCTGCATCCACTGGGATGTCGGAAATCACCTTGAAGCCATGGGCAAGAAAGAAGCCCTCCTCGAAAGTCAGGCAGAAGACTCGGCGAATACCGAGCTGCTTCGCCCTGCTGAGAAGCTCATTGAGCATGGCTGCCCCGGCGCCCTTGCGCTTTACCCCTTCAGCAACTGCAAGAGTTCTAAACTCAGCGAGGTCCTCCCACATCACATGAAGAGCGCCAAATCCGATTACTTCACAGTCCTGCTCGGCGACAACAAACTCTTGAATCGATTC
>CAYTOH010000099.1:0-4081 GCA_964439375.1 uncultured Aquiluna sp. | reverse complement strand
CATACTCCACCACTTTCCTTGGATCGGCGATAAGTGTATCCGAAAGGTTAGAGTTAACAGATGGCCCAGTCCCCAAAGCGACCTCAGCTCGAGACCACGCTGGCCTATATGGCAGTCGGCGTAATCACGACTTCGATACTTGCAATCCTGACAACCCTGCTGCTCGCCCTATTTGAGGTTAGACAGATTTCGCCAATCTTTGTCCAGCTTCCGCTTATCGGGCTTCCAATTGGATTCATGCTCATCATGGCTTTGCTGGTGGTCAGTATTGTTCGTCGACGCAGAGAAAACCGTGGTTAGTTGACCGATCTTCTCCCGCAAGCCAAACAGCTCAAGGAGCAGGATTCCGCAACCCTGGCAAAGCTCATCCAGGACTCCTCTGCCACATCCGTCACAAGCCTCTTAGACCTCGCCAAGCTTCTCCTTTCAAGGCGTGAGCTGGAGCGAAGAATTCGCCTACTGACAGCTCCGGATCTCGAGCTTCTGAAGCAGGGCGGCTATAGCAAACAGTGGCAAATCCATTACCTAGGATCCGAAAAGCCTTACTCCGACGCGGTTGAACTAGCCAACCACCTACAGCCAATCCCATTGAAACAAGAGTTGCTTCCTGAGCACGGTCCCGCACTTGCGACACACGAAACCCTACTGGCAATAACTGAATTGATATTTGCCTGCGAGCGCCGGCTACTAACTGCAGTCAGGTCGGGTCTTCGAATGCAGGATGCCAAGGAGATCGGGGCAACTCTAAAGATGGAGCCGGCGCGGCTTCAACTCAGATTCCAACTCGCTTTAGAAGCAGGCTTAATTGCAACCCATGCAACTCGCTTCGCAGCTACGAAGAAGGGGCTTGACTGGCTAGAGCAGGATAACCAGAGTCGCTGGCGCTGGTTAGCAGAGTCAGTTTGGGATCTCCCAAGTCTTTCGATTTCAGGAAATCTGATTGAAGCCGTTCAGGCTGGTTATCCCCTCCGGGACCCAAATCAAATCAAAATCCTGAAATATGCGGAGGTCTTGGGCCTAACTGAGCATGGTGCGCCAACGCCTCAGCTAACAAGCACAGACGGTAAGTGGATTGCGGCGCAGCTCCCGCAGCCGGTAGAGAGTTTTGTGTTGCAAGCAGATCTTTCAGTCATGACCCTGGGACCTCTCACGCCAGCGATGCATAAGCAGCTCGACATGATTGCCACCGCCGAGGATCTCGGTCTTGCATCGGTCTTCAGGCTCAGCCCGCAGTCGATTTGCCACGCGCTTGAATCTGGGCTTTCCGTTTCAGATATCACGGAGTTTTTGGAAGCCAATAGCAAATCCAAAGTCCCGCAGCCTCTCACCTACCTCCTCTCCGATGTCGAGCAGAAGTTTGGGAAGCTGAAGGTTCTGGCTGCTACACACGGGTCAATGGTGGTTTCTGATGATCAGATTCTCTTGCGGCAAATCTTGTTGCAGGTTTCGCTCAGGCCGCTACTTTTTGAAGTCAGGGGTAAATCACTTTTTTCTAGACTCGATCAAGAGTTGGTCTACTTCAACCTCAGGACTCAGGGCTACCTCGCTGTGATGATAGATGAGTTTGAGAGAGTTATTTCACCGCGCCATGCGATTGCAGAAACTGCGGTAACTGGCCCTGACTTTGTTCTTCTTGCGGAGCAAATGCTTGCCGAGGAGGCCAGAGCTCCAGAGGGTGACGATGTTGTGAGACAGCTTCAGTTTGCGCTCAAGAACAAACTCAAAGTTGGCCTCCGTGTTGGCTATCCCGACGGAACTGAAAAAGAGCACCTGATCGAGCCGCTTGGCATTGGAGGCGGCAGGGTCAGGGGCAGAGACGCAATTAAGCAAGCGGAGGTAACGCTTCCACTTTCCAGGGTCATTGCTATCTGGCTCGCATAAGCTATAGGGATGTCCTTGGGCCCCTTGATTGTGCAAAGCGACCGCACGGTTCTGCTCGAGACTGACCACGTCAACTCTGAACTTGCTCGACACGAGCTGGCTGTTTTTGCTGAGCTCGAAAGAGCACCGGAGCATGTCCATACCTATCGGATCACCAAGCTTGGACTTTGGAATGCTAGAGCTGCGGGTCATGACTCCGACTTTGTTTTGGGAGTCCTAAACCGCTGGTCAAAGTTTCCGGTTCCAGAGGGCGTTTCACGCGAGATAACCGAAACGATCTCCCGGTTCGGTCGTTTGGCGATTGGTCGAGATGAGCTTGGACTCACGCTTCGGTCGGACAACAAGGCAATCCTTTACGAGGTTGCCTCCAATAAGAAGATTGCTGACCTTCTCGAAGGCGAGATTGAGGCAGGCTACAGAGTGCGGGACTGGGCTAGGGGGCAGCTGAAGCAGGAGCTTCTCAAGCTCGGATGGCCCGCAGAGGACAACGCAGGCTACACACCGGGCACCCCTCACAAAATTGACCTAAATGAGTCAGGTTGGAGCCTGCGGGACTATCAGGCTCAGGCTGCCCAGAAGTTCGAGCTTGGTGGTTCAGGGGTCGTGGTACTGCCCTGTGGTGCTGGAAAGACCATAGTTGGTGCTGCAACCATGGCGAAGATTCAAACCAACACCCTGATTCTTGTGACAAACACCGTTTCTGCAAGGCAGTGGCGAAGTGAGCTTCTGAATCGATCCTCTCTTGACGAGGAGGACATTGCGGAGTAGTCCGGTTCAAGCAAAGAAATTGCACCACTCACTATTGCCACCTATCAAATCCTCACCACCAAGCGCGGTGGAGAATTCGCCCACCTAGAGCTGCTCAACGCGAGGGACTGGGGCTTGATCATCTACGACGAGGTGCACCTGCTGCCCGCCCCGATTTTTAAGATGACCGCCGACCTGCAGGCCAGAAGAAGGCTGGGACTTACCGCCACTTTGGTCCGAGAGGACGGGCGGGAATCGGATGTCTTTTCCTTGATTGGACCGAAGCGATTTGATGCGCCCTGGAAGGAGATTGAAGCACAGGGTTACATTGCCCCGGCGGAGTGCTTTGAGGTTCGCGTTGACCTCCCCGATGCCGAGCGCATGGAGTATGCGATCGGGGATCAAGACTCCCGGTTCCGAATTGCAGCGACCGCGAACGCCAAGCTCGAGATCATCAAGCGACTACTAATAAAGCACTCTGGAGAACCGACTTTGATCATCGGTCAATACCTCGACCAGATTGAAGAAGTTTCATCAGCACTGAATCTTCCAAAGCTCACTGGTGAAACCTCAGTGGCAGATCGCGAAGACCTTTTTTCAAAGTTTCGTCGTGGCGAGATTACAACGCTCGTGGTCTCAAAAGTTGCCAACTTTTCTGTAGACCTGCCAGAGGCCTCGGTCGCGATCCAAATCTCTGGCGCTTTTGGCTCGCGCCAAGAGGAGGCGCAGCGCCTCGGCAGGCTCCTAAGGCCTAAAGCAGACGGCAGGACAGCCGCCTTTTACACCCTGGTCGCTCGCGACACCGTCGAACAGGACTTCGCCCAAAACCGCCAACGGTTCTTGGCCGAGCAGGGCTACAGCTACGAGATTCTCGACACTGATCAGCTATAGTTCAGGCGACTCTCAGGAAACCATCAGATAGAGCAAGAATACTGACGGCATGAACGCTCTCAAGGTATTAGTCGTCGACGACGAACCAAACATTCGCGATCTACTCTCCGCAAGCCTTCGCTTTGCTGGCCACCAGGTACTTACCTCCCCCAACGGCACCGATGCAATCAACAAGATCATCGACCAACAGCCCGACATCATTTTGCTGGACGTAATGCTCCCGGATGTCTCCGGCTTTGGAGTCACCAAGAAGATTCGCTCTCTGGGCATTGAAACCCCAATCCTTTTCCTCACTGCTCGGGATGACACCGAGGACAAGGTCACTGGGCTAACCGTTGGCGGCGATGACTACGTCACCAAGCCATTTAGCCTCGACGAAATCATGGCGCGCATAAACGCCATTCTGAGACGCACTGGCAAAGACCAGTCGGCTGGCTCGGTAATCAAGGTTGGCGAGCTTGAGATCAATGAAGATGCTCACGAGGTTACCGTTGGTGGGCAATTTGTTGACCTATCCCCCACCGAATACCAGTTGGTGCGCTAACTGGCGCAGAACCCAACC
>CAYTOH010000098.1:0-4106 GCA_964439375.1 uncultured Aquiluna sp. | reverse complement strand
GTCTTTAGCAATAACGGCAGTGATGTTGTGCCAACCTCGAACCCCTCCCCAACCCTGACCCGTGAGGGTGACACCGGGAAAATCAAGGTGGTGACCTCTACTCAGGTTTGGGCTGACATAACCGAGATCTTGGGCGGTAGCTGGGTTGAGGTTCAAGTTCTGGTTCCAGATAGCCAAGACCCACACTCCTACGAAGCTTCGGCCCGAGATCAACTAGCTGTCGCCGAAGCGGACTTGGTTATTGCCAACGGTGGTGGTTATGACCAGTTCATGGACCAGTTGGTGACATCAGCCAACTCGGATGCAGTTTTCTTGAAGCTTGTTGAGGGTGAACACATCCACTCGGGGGAGACTGAGGAAAACCACCAGGACCAAGCACACGATCATGATCCCGAAGCCAATGAGCACATTTGGTACGACTTTGCGCTCACGTTGAAGGCAGCTGAGCAAATCGTGGCGGCAATAGTTGAGCTCAGGCCCGAGGCCTTTGATGCCACAACCGCAGGCTATGACGTCGTTACTTCGGAGTTGGATAACTTAGAAATAAGGCTCGAGGCATTGCGCGAAAAAGCGCTTGGCCTTGTGTTTATTGCCCAGGAGGGCGTAGCGAATCTCATGCTGCTAAACGCCGGCTTCGAAAACATGACCCCCCAGGGCATGGCTGATGCAATTGAGGAGGAGCGGGAAGTTCCGCTCACAGCGCTGGAAGAAGCCAAAGACCTACTCAAGAACAAGATTGCAGTTTTGTTGGTCGTGAATGTGATCACCCAAGACTCGGTATCGCAGGCTTTGATCGAAGCTGCAAACGCTGGAAACAGGCCTGTTCTTCGAAATTGTGAGACCGCTGGGGCTGCAAGCCCAGCTGAATACCTTGATTACCTGGACTGGATGGGGCTGGTCTTAGATCAACTTCAAGAGGCCATCTACTAGTGAATGCTGTTCTAGATGTGCGTTCTGCCTCGCTCAACTTCGGTGAGCGAGCAATCTGGGAGAACCTATCTTTTTCTGTTGCCCCTGGAGAGTTCATTGCTGTTATCGGGGCGAATGGATCTGGCAAGTCAATGCTGCTCAAAAGCATCTTGGGTCAACAGCGGCTAACCAGCGGAGAGATTAGGTTTCAGGATGAACCGGTAGCTCATGGCAACACCAGGATTGGCTACGTTCCCCAGCACCGAGCAATCGATTCAGGGCTTCCCTTGAAGGTTGTTGATGCGGTTAGGTTTGGGCTCGATGGGCACAGTTACGGCTTGCCGTTGCCTAGTAAGGCAAAGCGAGAGCTTGCGATGCAGGCCTTGGAATCTGTCGACGCGCTCCAGCTCGCTCAGAGCCCGGTTGGATTGCTTTCAGGCGGTGAGATGCAGCGAGTCAGAGTGGCACAGGCTTTGATTTCCAAGCCAAGCCTGATTTTGGCGGATGAACCGCTTAGCGCTCTGGATCTGAACCATCAGCAGGTGGTGAGCGAGCTAATCGCTAATCAACGTGACCGCGGGAGTGCGGTTCTTTTTGTCACTCACGATGTGAACCCAATCATCGACTATGTCGATCGCGTTCTCTATTTGGCCCAGGGCAAGCATTCCATCGGCACAGCCGATGAGGTTTTGCGCTCAGAAGTGCTTTCCGAGCTCTACGGAGCTCAGATTGATGTGGTTCGAAGTCAAGGCCGCATTGTGGTGCTGGGTGCCCACGATCACCATCACCACGAAGACGAGGAGTGGGTTTAGTGGACTGGTCGCTGGTTTTCAACTTCAACGATTACGACAGGCTCTTGCCGCTTGTCACAAACTCACTTATCGCAGGAGCACTACTTGCTCTAATTGGCGGACTGGTTGGTGTCTTTGTCATGACCAGGGAGCTTTCTTTCGCTGTGCATGGCATCGCAGAACTTTCCTTTGCTGGCGCAGCCATCTTTTTGCTAATTGGCTTTGATGTGGTTCACGGATCGGTTGTGGGCTCCCTAATCGCGGCCGGAATCATTGCTTTTCTTGGCGATAGAGCCAAGGATCGCAACTCGATAGTTGCGGTCCTAATGCCTTTTGGATTGGGCATAGGAATCCTTGCTCTTTCCCTATATCCAGGAAGAGCAGCAAACAAGTTTGGCCTACTCACTGGCCAGATTGTCGCGGTAGATGACCCAAAACTCGCCTCCATGATTGTGATGACGCTCGTGGTTTTGATCGCCATGCTGTTTATCTGGAGGCCGCTGAGCTTTGCATCGCTTGACCCTGAAGTTGCTGCCGCTAGAGGCGTTAGGGTCAAGCTTCTCGGCATTGTTTTCGTGATACTACTCGGCATCGCGGTGGCAGCAGCGGTTCAGGTGGTCGGGGCTCTGCTGGTGCTGGCACTTTTGGTGACTCCCGCTGCCGCCGCCCTAAGACTCTCTAGCTCGCAGTTGTGGGTGCCGATACTGAGCGTCCTGTTTGCCTTGATTTCGATGATTGGCGGGATACTGCTTGCACTCGGAGGAACTCTGCCGATTAGCCCCTACGTCACAACCATCTCCTTTTTGATTTACCTGATTGCCCGTCTGGTTGCTTTTGTCAAAGAACGCAGCGAGGTTCGGGCATGACACAGCGAAGAGCCACCTGGCAAAAAAGCGCAGTTCGAGAGCGATTGGCGCTCAGCGCAGGCTTTGTCTCGGCGCAGGCACTGCACGCAGAGTTAGTTGCCGCCGGGCAAAAACTGGGGCTCACGACCGTTTACCGAGCACTCACTGACATGGTGGAACTAGGTGAGGCAGATGCTCTAACCGGAAGCGATGGCGAAACCCGTTACCGAATCTGCGGCACCGACCATCACCATCACCTGATCTGCACCAAATGCGGGAAAACAGTCGAGTTTGAACTCTCAGGATTTGAGTCGGCTACGCAGTCGCTAGCTCAGGCCCACGGCTTCTCAGATGTGAGCCACAGCATTGAGCTGTTTGGCACTTGCGCAGATTGTGGCGTGGCAAGTTGATTTTTTTCGGCTAGGACTTGCTTTTGCTCCCTGCCCTCTCCTAAACTTGGGGGGTTGCGTGGGACCTATGTCCCAACAAACCCAAATTTATGCTTCGGGTAAGCACGCCCAAGGAGGAGAAATGGCAGCCTACTGCCAGGTCACGCAGACCGGTCCGCAGTTCGGTCACAGCGTTTCGCACGCTCAGAACAAGACCAAGCGTCGCTTCGACCCAAACATTCAGAAGAAGACCTACTTCGTCCCATCCATGGGCCGTAAGGTCACTCTCCAGCTTTCCGCACGTGGAATCAAGGTTATTGACGCCCGTGGCATCGAGTCCGTTGTCGCCGAGCTAGTAGCTCGTGGCGAGAAGATCTAGGGAGACATAGATGGCCAAGGACAAGGACATCCGTCCAATCATCAAGTTGAAGTCAACTGCTGGCACCGGTTACACCTACGTAACCAAGAAGAACCGCCGCAACGACCCAGACCGCATCGTTTTGAAGAAGTACGACCCAGTAGTGCGTCAGCACGTTGAATTCCGCGAGGAGCGCTAAAAATGGCAAAGAAGAGCAAGATTGCTCGTAACGAGCAGCGCAAGATTGTTGTTGAGCGCTACGCAGAGAAGCGTCTAGCACTGAAGAAGGCTCTAGTTGACCCAACTTCGACTGCCGAGCAGCGCGAAGAGGCACGTCTAGGTCTCCAGAAGCTTCCACGCAACGCATCTCCGGTTCGCGTTCGTAGCCGTGACCTAATCGATGGCCGTCCACGTGGTGTGCTTTCCAAGTTCGGCATCAGCCGTGTGCGTTTCCGCAAGATGGCTCACGCAGGTGAGCTACCAGGTGTGACCAAGTCAAGCTGGTAATCAGTTTCTAATCTGATCCCGCCCCTAGGCCAAATGGCAGAGTGGGCGGGATTAGTTTTTCCGGCTTTTTACCAGTATTTGCGCGCCCAAGCAGCCTTTTTCGACCCGCCAATTGCGCGATGCCAGGCGCTTATATCGCTCTGAAAAACCTCATCCTTTGTTCGGTTTACCCGACAAACCCAGAAAACCCAGTAAATTGGCGGAAAACTAGCCCGCAACACGCCGAGACATAAGCGGTTACAAGGGTTCTAGGGCTATAGGTTGAACAAGACATTCCTGTCCCTAAATTGTCCAGGAGGACCAAAAT
>CAYTOH010000097.1:0-4137 GCA_964439375.1 uncultured Aquiluna sp. | reverse complement strand
CACACGACTCATAATCGTGGGGTCGCGGGTTCGAGTCCCGCCTCCGCTACCAGTTCACTATTCTCAATTGATTCCTAAGGCCCAAAGGCCGATTTCCCCCTCTACAGTTAAGAAATGGTCAATCCGCAAATCGAGGGCAAAACTTATCCTCGTACCGATAGCTACCTAGTCGGCCGCGAAAAAATTCGCGAGTTTGCCAAAGCGGTTTTCTCAACCGACCCATCCAACCTTGAGCTAGAAGCCGCCAAAGCACTTGGCTACAGCGACCTAATCGCACCACCAACTTTCGCCGTTGTGATCCAGGAGCGCTCGCTAGCGACCGTCCTGGAAGATAAAGAAGCAGCAATTGATTTTTCACGAGTGGTGCACGGCGACCAGCGCTTTATCCACCAAAGGCCCATTGTCGCCGGAGATGAGCTAACCAGTGAGCTGAAGGTGGCAAGTGTAAAAACACTCGCCGGAAACTCCATGGTGACCTTCGAAACCCAAATCTTTGACAACGCAAATACTCTTGTCTGCACAGCAATCTCGACACTTGTAGTCAGAGGTGAAGCATGAAGCTAACAGTTGGCCAAGAACTCCCCACAAGAACTTTCCAGATCACAAGGGATTCCCTAGTTCGCTACGCCGCTGCCTCAGGAGATTTCAACCCCATTCACTACCGCGACGATTTTGCTCAAGCGGTTGGCCTACCAGGGGTTCTTGCCCACGGCATGCTGACCATGGGATTGGCCGTTCAGGTGGTTGTGGATTTTGTTGGCGACTCAGGCAAGATATTGGACTACCAGGTCCGATTCACAAAGCCTGTGCTAGTTGATGCCAAAACCGGTGCCAAGGTAGAAGTTTCTGCCAAGGTGATCGAGATTGCTGAAGATGGAGCATCGGCAAGAATTGACCTAACGGCAGTTTGTGCCGAGCTTACGGTGCTTGGCAAAGCCCAAGTGAGGGTAGCAATCTAATGCAGGCTCTAAAGGAACTAACCTCAATGCGCGTTGGCGGCGTGCCGGCCAGCATCACGGTTTGCAATACCCGCGAGGAGCTTATTTCATCCACGAAAGCCATTTGGGCAACCGGCAATGACTGGATAGCCCTGGGCGGTGGAACAAATCTTGTGTTCGCTGAAGATGTTTCTAATTTGCATGTGATTCAGGTGCGCACCAGCGGCATTGAAAAAACAGTTCTAGAGGGCAAGCAGGTTTGGAAAATACAAGCCGGGGTTGACTGGGACGAACTAGTTGCGATGAGCGTTGCCGAAGGTCTTGCCGGCATTGAAGGCATGAGCGGGATACCTGGAACTTGTGGCGCAGCACCGGTTCAAAACATCGGAGCCTACGGCCAGGAACTTAGTGATGTTTTTTTGCGAGCCGAGTTTTTGGATTACGAAACCGGAGAGCTTGTAATCCTAGAGCCACGTGATTTGAAGTTTGGCTACCGCGATAGCGCAATCAAGCGTGGCCGGACTGGAATCATCACCTGGATTGAGCTTGAGCTAATTGACCTAGAAGGTCTATCTCGCCCGCTTTACTCAGGTCAAATTGCAGGGGCCCTAGGCGCACAAATGGGTCAGCACGTGAGCCTAAAGCAAGTTCGTGATTCGGTTTTGAAACTTCGCGCAGCCAAGGGCATGGTGCTTGATCCACAAGATCCAAACTCGGTCAGCTGTGGAAGTTTCTTTACTAACCCGATTGTCAGTGACAGCTTTGCAAGAACCATTTCTTCTGATGCTCCGAAGTGGGAAACACAAGAAGATGATGGCCTAACCGTCAAGCTCAGTGCCGCCTGGCTTATCGAGCAAGCTGGCATCGGAAAAGATTTTTCACTTCCCGGCTCCAACGCAGCAATTTCCTCCAAGCACGCTCTAGCCATCGTCAACAAAGGCGGTGCAACCGGTGAGCAAATTGCCGAGCTTGCAAGATATATCCAAGAGCGGGTGGCTGCCAAGTTTGGAATCAATTTGGTTCCCGAGCCAAACCTGATTGGTTTTAGCGTTTAGGGTAAGTGCTTTCTGGAAACTAGTTGAACAGTTTCTGCAGTCTCTGGATACCCTCGGTAATTTGAGCATCTCCCAGGGCATAGCTCATCCGCACATAACCCGATGGACCAAAAGCCTCTCCAGGAACTAGGGCAACTTCGGCTGCGTCCAGGATGTAATCGCAAAGCTCAAGGGAGGTGTTGATTACCTTTCCGCCCCAGCTCTTGCCCAAAAGTCCGCGCACATCAGAGTAAACATAGAAGGCACCCTCTGGCATTGGAGCAATCCAACCATTGATCTTTGAAAGCTCAGAAACAGCCAAGTGCCGGCGACGATCAAAGGCCTCAAGCATCGCCTTGATCTCATCCTGCGGACCCGTCAGCGCTGCAATGGCTGCGCGCTGAGCAATGTTGTTCACATTCGATGAAAGGTGTGACTGGAGGTTTGCTGCAGCCTTCATGGCATCAACTGGTCCTGCCATCCAACCCAATCTCCAGCCGGTCATCGCAAAGCTTTTAGCAACACCGTTGACCATGATGGTTAGATCCTTCATGGCGGGAACTACCTCGGTGATTGAATGAGCCTTATTGCCGTCGTAAATCACGTTCTGGTAAATCTCGTCAGAGACCACCCAGATTTCGTTGGCTAGTGCCCACTCACCAATAGCTTTGATTTGCTCTTTTGAGTAAACAGCTCCGGTTGGGTTAGAAGGAGAGCAAAGCAGCATTGCTTTGGTCTTAGGTGTTCTTGCCTTTTCTAGCTGCTCGACTGTGACCATGTAGTTCTGATCGCTTCCGGCGAAGACCTCAACGGCCTTGCCTCCGGCGAGCGCGATTGCCTCAGGGTAAGTAGTCCAGTAAGGCGAAGGCAAGATCACCTCATCGCCTGGATCAAGCAGCACAGCGAAGGCTTGATAGACAGCTTGCTTGCCACCGTTGGTGACAACCACCTGAGCAGCAGTTATTTCAGTTCCTGAGTCAGCAAGGGTCTTTTGAGCAATGGCTTCACGAAGCTCTGGAAGGCCAACTGCTGGGGTGTAGCGGTGGTTCTTGGGGTCTTTGGCTGCCACAACAGCTGCCTCAACGATGTGAGCCGGGGTTGGGAAATCGGGCTCGCCTGCGGCGAAGCTGATTACGGCCTTACCCTCGGCCTGGAGGGCCTTGGCCTTGGAATCGACCTTCAGAGTCGCAGACTCGGCGATAGCGCCGATGCGCTTGGAGATTCTTGGCTTGCTCACGGTTCCTAGCCTATCGGGGGCCAAATGGCCCTTTGCAATCTAGGGGCGGGCAGATTAGAGTAGGACTCAGTAGTTGACAGCTGCAGAAAGCCTAATCTGGCAAATTATCCAAATTTAGATTCAATCTAGAAGTGTGTCTTTTGTGGGTTGGCTGATTTAGCTGTTTAGCCCCCAAAGGGCGGTGGCTCAATTGGTAGAGCAGCGGTCTCCAAAACCGCAGGTTGCAGGTTCGAGTCCTGTCCGCCCTGCAAAACGAGAAGGAAAGAAGTAAAGACATGGCAGAAGAGCTTCAGCCAACGGATGACTTAGTTGAAAAAGCTAAGGCAGATCGTGCTGCAACTCGTAACATCTTCGGTCGAGTTGCCCTGTTCTTCAGACAGGTCTATGCAGAACTTCGTAAGGTCACCAAGCCGACCTACAAGGAACTTGTTAGCTACACCGGCGTTGTACTTGCCTTCGTGGTGCTTGTGATGATCATCCTTGGAATCTTGGACTTCGTCTTCCTAAACTTAGTAACTTTCACCTTCACCCCAACCAGCTAGTTTTTACAAAAAGAACAGGAATCCTCAATTGAGCGAGATCGAACAGAGCGAGCTAGAGACCGAAACAACTTCGGCTCCGCTAGATGCTGCCGATATTCCAGCTGCAGCATTTTCAGCGGTTGAAGAAGTTGTTGCAGTTGCAGCTCCTGAGTCAGCCGTGGTTGCTCCAACCTTCGGAGAATCAGCTGAGCAGCCTGTCATGGAAGAGCCTTACTCACCGCCAGTGGATATGGATGTTGTCGAGTCAGTTGAAACTGCTGCTGAGGTAACTTCAGATGCTCCTGCTTCAGAAGCTACTGAAGAGGCTAAGGACGAAGACCCATACCGCGTTTTCCGCGCTGAGCTTCGCTCACAGCCAGGCAAATGGTTTGTTGTTCACTCTTACG
>CAYTOH010000096.1:2318-4149 GCA_964439375.1 uncultured Aquiluna sp. | reverse complement strand
ACGTGTGTGCCGTGGAAGTGGCAGTCAGTGTTTGCTTGGTTGTTGCCAATGACGTCGAATCCTTGGGTCACACGGCCAATCAGATCGGGGTGATCCGCTGCAACGCCGGTGTCAAAAACGTATGCGATTACACCCTCACCGGATTGGTCAGGGAAGCTAAAGGCTGAGTCGGTAGTGCCATCTATTTGATCCAATCCCCAAGATGGAGTTGGTGTCTGAACACCCTCGTTCGAAATTGGGGTGTCTTGCTCGATGAACTCAACAATCGAACTGGAGGCAAAGATAGCTACATCCTCTGGGAGCAGGTCGATGATGAACATGTCATCCAGAGCCGCAAGCTGCTCTTCTGGAAACTCTCCAACACTCGCGATCAGCTGGCGAACCTCTGCCGTGGCGCCGGCCTTCGGCAAAATCACATAGGTCGATCGACTATCGGCAGATGCTGCCATGCCCGAAGTGATTGAGACAACAATCGCTAGAGCTAGAGTCCCTAGATTGCGAAGCAATTTGCGCAAGATTCCCCCTGGGGATTAGTTGATATCAGACTATGTCCACGCACCGACATTTAGAAGTACATTCTTTAGAGGACGCAGGACTTAATTCGCCTTGCTACGAGGCTGACATTGGCTTCCGCTGATGCAGATACTGCGCCCAAATCACGTAGCTAAGCCACAAAACCTGCATCACAGCAATCACTCGTTCTGAAAAACCGACCAGTGGTTGCCCCGGCTCGAGCCAGGTTGACAAGAACCAAAGGGTTGTAAGTCCCATGACTACGCTTGCCGAAATCGCGCCTGCCGGCCGAAGACTCCAGTGAAACACCTTCGACCGCCTCATGGCTAGAAGTGGCCAGGCGCTGAAGAGCACGAACGCCAAGGTCGCAAAAATCCTGTGCTCATCGGAGTAGCTGTCTTGGCTTGGGGTTGCATAAATTGTGAAGCCGAAGCTTGCAAGCCCTGCCAGAAAAAGTGCAACTCTTCCAGGCATGGCAAATGCCCTGGCACTAATTGCCGCAATCAAGGTGAGGGTGGAGCCGAGCAAGAAGAAGCTTGTCTGCACCCACTTCACCGGGGAGTCATCTGCGGCTAAGTCGCTGATGGTTTTGGCAATTGGGTCGTAACCAGGCCAGAGCGCAGCTGAGATTGTCCAGCCCAGTACATTTTGAAGCGGGCCGATCGTGGCCGCCACGACAGCCCAGATTCCTATGAGTGGCATTTGGGCTCCTCCTGGCTGATTGAAATCAATCTATCTCGCGCATGGCCTTGCCAAGTGCGGACTGAAACAAAGTGTCGAGTTCTTGGCGTCAAGAGCGAAGCAGCAGGCGGATGCTTTAGGCTTTTCGCAATAAGCGCAGGCCTGCGAACCCCCAAAACTTTGGAGTTATGTTGCAACTGCATCAATGGAAAACCCTTCCTCTGACACCCCGCGCTGCTCAGCTAATGGATGAGCTTTCCAAGCGCGTGGTGATTGCCGATGGGGCAATGGGCACCATGCTGCAAGATCGCAAGCCGACTCTCGATGACTTTGAAGGCCACGAAGGCTGTAATGAGGTGCTGAATCGAACCAGGCCGGACATCGTGCTCGATGTCCACAATGCCTACTTCGAAGCAGGCGTCGACTGCGTTGAAACCAATACATTTGGAGCAAACTGGTCAAACCTTTCGGACTACGGAATTGACGACCAGATTCAAGAATTGGCCCGACTGGGTGCTGAAATTGCACGAAAATCAGCGGACAGCTTCACTTCCAAGGATCAAAAGCCGCGCTGGGTTCTCGGCTCGATGGGACCTGGAACCAAGCTCCCCTCTCTCGGCCACACCTCATACCGAAA
>CAYTOH010000096.1:0-2218 GCA_964439375.1 uncultured Aquiluna sp. | reverse complement strand
GATTCAAGCGCACCATGCCGCTAGTCAAAGAGCACGGAGCGGCAGTTGTTGCCCTAACTATCGATGAGCAGGGTCAGGCCAGAACCAAAGCGGACAAGGTTCGAATCGCTTCAAGACTGATTGAGACCTTGATGCAGGACTGGGACATGCGGATTGAGGACATCATTGTCGACTGCCTCACCTTCCCAATCGCAACCGGCCAGGAAGAGACTCGCAGAGATGCGATCGAAACTATCGATGCCATTCGAGAAATCAACCGGCTTTACCCCGGAGTTCACACCACCCTGGGTGTCTCAAATGTTTCCTTCGGCCTGAATCCCGTCTCTCGGTCGGTTTTGAATTCTGTTTTCTTGCACGAGGCAACTGCTGCAGGCCTGGACACCGCAATCATCGACGCAGCCAAGATTGTGCCACTGGCATCAGTTCCAGAAGAGCAGCGCAAGGTTGCCCTGGATTTGATCTACGACCGTCGCGAGTATGACGATGCGGGCAACCTCACCTACGATCCGCTCGCCCGCATGCTTGAGCTTTTTGCCGGAGTCAATAGCTCAGCTCTGAAGGATGCTCGGGCCGAAGCGCTTGCAGCCATGAGCGTTACCGAGCGCTTGCAGCAGAGAATCATCGATGGTGAAGGCAAGGGCCTAGAGCAAGATCTTGCGCAGGCTCGAGAAGATGGGTTCAAGCCTTTAGACATAATCAACGACCACCTGCTAGAGGGCATGAAGGTCGTCGGTGAGCGCTTTGGTAAGGGCGAAATGCAGTTGCCTTTTGTGCTGCAATCAGCCGAGGTCATGAAGGCAGCGGTTGCACTGCTAGAACCCTTCATGGAGAAAACTGATGAGGGTGGCAAGGGAACGATCTTGTTGGCAACGGTTCGTGGTGATGTGCACGACATCGGCAAGAACCTAGTTGACATCATCCTCACCAACAACGGCTACAACGTCGTAAACATCGGCATCAAGCAACCTATAAACGAGATCATTGCCGCGGCTCAAGAATGCAATGCGGACGTGATTGGTCTCAGCGGCCTCTTGGTGAAATCAACCCTTGTGATGAAAGAGAACCTAGAGGAGCTAACCGCGAGGGGACTTGCGAAAAAGTGGCCCGTGATTCTCGGTGGCGCAGCCCTAACCAGGAGCTTTGTCGAGGACGATCTAGCCAGCCAGTTCGATGGTGTCGTTAGATATGCCAAAGATGCCTTTGAGGGGCTTGCGCTCATGGAGCCGCTGGTCAAAATAGCGCGAGGGGCAGACCCAGACTCAGTTGGCCTACCTCCGCTAAAAAAGCGCATCCACAAGCAAACTCAGCTAACGCTGACTGAGCCCGAGAACCTCCCCGCCAGAAGCGATGTCGCCCTCGACAACCCTGTGCCAACCCCGCCATTTTGGGGCACGCGTCTTGTGAAGGGAATTCCGCTTGCGGACTACGCGGCATTCTTGGATGAGCGAGCCACCTTTATGGGCCAATGGGGACTCAAGCCCTCTAGAGCAGAAGACGGTGCTAGCTATGAGGAGTTGGTCAACACCGAAGGCCGACCACGCTTGCGCTATTGGCTAGACCGCATCCTGGCCGAGGGAATGCTGGATGCATCTGTTGCCTACGGCTACTTCCCCGTCTACTCAGAAGGTAACGAGGTGGTGGTTCTGCACCATGCTGATGACCAAGCTGGGGTTTTGGGTAAAGCGGGACTGCTCGCGCCAGATGGGGGCTCAGGGCCCATTGGCACTGAGCGCTTACGCTTTCAATTCCCAAGGCAAAGAAGAGATCGACACCTGTGCCTGGCGGATTTTGTGAAGGGTAAAGACACTGGGCTCATTGATGTCATGCCAATTCAGCTGGTGACAGCAGGGGCAACTGTTGACTCCCACACCGCCAAGCTATTCAAAGAGAACGCCTACCGCGAATACATGGAGCTCAATGGACTTGCGATGCAGCTCACCGAAGCGTTGGCGGAATACTGGCATTCCAGAATCAGAGCTGAACTTGGCTTCGCATCCGAAGACCCAAGCGACATTGGTGGATTCTTTGACCTCAAATACCGCGGTGCAAGATTCTCACTCGGCTACCCAGCCTGCCCGGAAATGGAAGACCGCAAGAAGGTTGTCGAGCTTCTCAAGCCAGAACGACTGGGCATAGTGCTCTCCGAGGAACTGCAACTGCACCCTGAGCAGTCAACCGATGCCTTTGTGTTCCACCACCCAGAGGCAAAGTACTTCTC
>CAYTOH010000095.1:0-4172 GCA_964439375.1 uncultured Aquiluna sp. | reverse complement strand
ACAAGGACCTTGCGGTCATCTCCTACTTTGGAGATGGAGCAACTGCCGAGGGTGATGTTTCTGAGTCGCTACTTTTCGCAGCAATTAATGAGTCGCCAATAGTTTTCTTTGTCCAAAACAACCAGTGGGCTATTTCTTCTCACGTTGACAGCCAGACCAAAGTCCCGCTTTATCGCCGGGGCGAGGGCTTTGGGGTTCCTGGAATGCGGGTTGATGGCAATGATGTCCTGGCCTGCTACGCAGCCACCAAGTTCCACATGGATCAGGCTCGAGCCGGGCATGGACCACACCTGATTGAAGCCCTTACCTACCGAATTGGCGCTCACACCACCAGTGACGACCCAAGCAAATACCGCTCTGATGATGAGGTCGAGTATTGGAAGGCCAGAGACCCGCTTACCAGGTTCGAAGCCTTCTTGCGTCGCCAGGGAGTTGGCGAGGACTTCTTTACAGAGGTCCGCGAGGCTGGCGACGAGCTAGCAGCGCAAATCAGGGCAGAGACCTTTGCGTTGCCGATTCCTCCACTGGAGAACATTTTCCATAACGTCTATTCTGCGGATCACCCTGAGATTGAGCGACAGGCAGCTTGGCTCAAGGCTTATGAGCAGCAGATGGGTGGCCATGAGTAGCTATAAAGACATGGCGATTGCCAAAGCGCTGAATGCAGGCCTCCAAAAAGCTATGCAGGAGGACCCCAAGGTGTTGATGTTCGGCGAGGATGTTGCCGAACTTGGCGGTGTTTTCCGAGTGACAGAGGGCCTTCATAAAGAATTTGGTCAGCAGAGAGTATTCAACTCGCCCATTGCAGAGTCAGGCATTGTCGGCACCGCGATTGGTTTGGCTATGCGTGGCTATCGACCAGTTGTTGAGATGCAGTTCGACGGCTTTGTTTTTCCAGCCTTCAATCAAATCACCACCCAGTTGGCCAAACTCACCTACCGCTCTGAGGGTTTTACTCAGATGCCGGTAGTGATCAGAATCCCTTACGGCGGAGGGATTGGAGCGGTGGAGCACCACTCTGAAAGCCCAGAGGCATACTTTGCTCACACCGCAGGACTAAGGATTGTTACCCCGTCGAACCCAAATGATGCCTACTGGATGATTCAACAGGCGATTCAAAATCCTGACCCGGTGATTGTCTTTGAGCCGAAGCGCAGATATTGGCAGAAGGGGCCTGTGAATCTTGATACTCCACCCATGCCACTTCACAGCGCCCGGCTTCTTCGAGAGGGCAGCGATCTCACACTTTTGGCCTATGGACCGATGGTCACCACAGCCCTTCAGGCAGCTGAAATTGGGGCTGAGGAGGGTGTCAGCCTGGAGGTAATCGACCTTCGATCTCTCTCCCCAGTTGACTACCCAACAATCTTTGCTTCAGTTCAAAAAACTGGTCGGGCGGTAATTGTTCACGAGGCTCCAACCAACGTCTCGCTCTCCAGTGAGATTTCCGCCCGAATCACCGAAAACCTCTTTTACCAACTCGAAGCACCAGTGTTGCGAGTTGGCGGATTTGATACCCCATACCCTCCAGCCAAGCTGGAGGAGGCCTATCTCCCAGACGCCGATCGGATTCTCGAAGCGGTTGACCGAGCCATGGCCTATTAGGAGGAACGCATGACAATCGCGAAGTTTCCGCTGCCGGATGTTGGAGAAGGCCTCACCGAGGCAGAGATTGTCTCTTGGAAGGTCGCCCCGGGCGACAAGGTCGCTGTGAACCAAACTATTTGCGAGATTGAAACCGCAAAGTCGATCGTTGAGCTGCCATGCCCTTTTGAAGGAGTGGTCGAAGAGCTACTGGCCCAGGAGGGCGAAACCGTTGAGGTTGGCTCCCCGATCATCTCGGTCAATGTCTCAGGCGCGAACCCAATCCCGACACTTTCAACCTTTGACGCTCCTGCTGAAGCGGTTGAGCAGGAGAAGGACACCGGCGCTGAATACAAGATTCCAACCCTGGTGGGCTATGGCGACACCGGCGAGGCAACTTCTAGAAGAAGAGCAGTAAAGCAAGCTCCAATTTCCACCGCTATTCCAGTGGCTATGGTCATGGCGGCCGCAGCCTCGGAGTCCGTTATGGCAAAGCCGCCGATCCGAAAGATGGCCAAAGAGCTAGGAGTGGACCTACTTCAACTGCAGGGAACGGGGCTTCATGGAGAAATAACTCGAGAAGATGTAATTGGGGCGGCAAGCCAGGCAAGTGTGTTTAAGAACCTAACTACCCCAGATGCCCCATCCGAGCGTGAGGAGCGAATCCCCGTCAAGGGCGTCCGCAAGGCAATCGCCACGGCCATGGTGAAAAGCGCTTTCTCCGCCCCTCACGTCAGCATTTTTGTTGATGTTGATGCCACCCGAACCATGGAGTATGTCAAACGACTGAAGAATTCTGTCGACTTCGCAGGCATCAAGGTCACACCGCTTTTGATTATGGCTAAAGCAATCATTTGGGCAGTTAGAAGAAATCGCATGGTGAATTCGACCTGGACCGATGAGGAGATCATCGTTCACAACTTCGTGAACCTAGGTATTGCTGCCGCAACCCCAAGGGGTCTGATAGTTCCAAACATCAAAGACGCAGACCAGATGAGCATGATCGAGCTTGCCCAAGCAATTGAACAGCTAGCTGCGACAGCTCGTGAGGGCAAGACGACTCAAGAGGATATGCGGGATGGCACCATCACCATCACCAACATCGGTGTTTTTGGTGTTGATACCGGAACCCCAATCCTGAACCCGGGTGAAGTCGGGATTGTTGCCCTTGGCTCGATTCGCAAAAAGCCTTGGGTGGTGGACGACGAGATTGTTGTCCGGCAGATCACGACGGTGGGAGCAACTTTTGACCACAGAGTTGTTGACGGCGATGTCGCATCCAGGTTTGTTCAGGATGTTGCGAGCGTTCTTGAGGAGCCAGCCCTACTCCTTGACTAATTGAAATTGACAATCATTTTCAATAAGCCTATTCTTGAGTCATGAACATTCGACTATCTCGATCTTTTGGGCTGCTTGTTGCAGCCGCTGCCTCGATTTCACTTGCCGGTTGCGCTCCAGCAGCTGAAACGCAAGCCGAATCAACTCTTCCAACCATCGTTGCGACCACCAATGTTTGGGCAGATGTCGCCCAGCAGGTGGCCGGCGACAACTTTGAGGTAATAGCCCTGATCTCTGACCCTGCTCAGGATCCTCACTCATACGAGGCTTCCGCTAGAGATCAGCTAGCTGTCTCAGAGGCGAGCATGTTCATCATGAACGGTGGCGGTTATGACGACTTTGCTTTGACCCTTGCCTCGGCAGCTGGAGTTAAGGCCCTAAATGTTTACGAGGTTCACGATGGTGCCCATGCTCACGAAGAGGGCCACGCTGAGGGTGACCACGCCCACGAGGGTGAGCACGCTCACGAAGAGGGCCACACCGAAAGTGCCCACGCCCACGAGGGTGAGCACGCTCACGAAGAGGGTCACGCTCACGAGGAAGGCCATTCTGAAGGTGAGCACGCTCATGAAGGCGAGCACTCACACGCGCACGATGGCTCCGACCACATTTGGTACAACTTTGCCGTTGCAGAGCACATGGCAGAGATTTTCGCAGTTGAGTTTGGTGAGCTTCAGCCTGAAAACGCAGCCGAGTTCACTGCCAACGCCGCAACTTTTGCGGCCGAGATTGACCTGCTGAAGGAGCGCCTGACCTCCCTGGCTGGTGACATCACTTACTTCGAAGCCCACCCAATGGCATCCCTGCTTTTCAAAAACCTCGGATACAAGAACGTAACCCCGGAGGGTTTTGCTGAGGCAGAAGAGGCTGAGCTTGAGCCATCCGTCGCGATTGTCTCTGAAGCAGAGGCTTTGATTGCCTCGGGAACCCTTGGTTTCATTGCGGTGAACCAGCAGGTCACCTCACCAACCCTTGAGTCTTTGAGGGAAAAGGCTGCTGCTGCATCAGTTCCAGTGCTTGAGTTTGAGGAGCTTCTCCCTGAGGGCATGAACTACCAGCAGTGGGCAAACTCAGTTCTAGATCAGATCGAGAGCGTTCGCTAAACAAAAATCTTCAAACCAGCCGTCCAAGAGCACAGGGCGGCTGGTTTGTTGCTTGGGAACCATTTTCAATAAGGAGTAGTCTTCAGACATGAAGAAAAGCACTGCTCGCTTTATTGGCAGCATCGTTGCCGGGACAGCAATTGGTCT
>CAYTOH010000094.1:0-4189 GCA_964439375.1 uncultured Aquiluna sp. | reverse complement strand
GTGGAGCCCGGACGTTCCTCGGCAATGCCGCGATCGTCTAGCCGACCCATCTAGCAAATAAAGCCTAACCGCGCGGAAGGTGTTCGCAAGAGTTCAAGCAAAATACCTCACAAAGTTCTCCCCCGAAGAATCTCAGCACTGAAACTGAGCATGGTTCGAACTGCAGGGTCCAGTAGGCACTGTTCCCGGCCCTCATCGCAATCGCAGCGATAGAACGGAGTGGCATCATGTGAGCCACTACAACTGCAGCTTCTCCTTTGAACTCTTCGACTATGTCGGTGAGCGAAAGTTTTACGCGACGCTCTAGGGCCGAAATAGCTTCTCCGCCCGGTGGTGCCTCGGTGACTGAACCCCTCCAAGACTCAACCCGCGCGTTGTTGGAGCCTTCAATCTCAGACATTGGTTTCGCTTCCCACTGCCCGAAGCTGATCTCCCGAAGTCGAGCGTCCGGCCTGGTAGGAACTTCGAGGGTGCTCGAAATCACCTCAGCGGTCTGAGCTGCACGCAACAAATCGGAATGAACAACGAGTCGAGGCTTTGGGAGATTGTGTCTTGCAGCGAGATTGTCAATGGCTTGGGCAGCCAGCTGAGAATGCGCTATACCCGTGTCGCTAAGTGGAGGGTCATCAAGCGAACCAGAGACAAGCTTTGCCTCCGTGCTAGCTGTCTTCCCATGCCTGACAAGGTAGAGCGTTGTGGGCTCTGTCGCTACCCGCGGCGCTCTAATGCTTGACGGTTGCGTCTTGGCTAAAGGCTCAATGTTGGAAATTGATTCAACAAAATCCAATGCTTGGTTCGCAGCTTCGTCTGCCAGTGCGTTTTGTTCCCTTGGAATCCACTCAAAGCTCACCTCCAGCTTCGCCATCAGTGACTGAGCCGTTCTGGCAAGTTCTCTTAGCTCTGGGTGCCTGATCTGCC
Source organism: uncultured Aquiluna sp. (assembly GCA_964439375.1). Taxonomy (GTDB): domain Bacteria; phylum Actinomycetota; class Actinomycetes; order Actinomycetales; family Microbacteriaceae; genus Aquiluna. The sequence goes on along the minus strand of CAYTOH010000094.1, from coordinate 3,271 downwards.
AGCGACCTGTAAGTTGCTCGACCACGAGCTTGGAATCCATGCGGACATGGACTGCCGGCCCAAGATTATGCATCAGCACATACTCCAGGCCAGCAATTACCGCAGAATACTCCGCGTAGTTGTTGGTGCGGATCCCAAGCCGCTGGGATACTCTTGCGACCTCTAGGCCATCTTCGATGAGTACGGCCCCTAGTGATGCCTCCCCGGGGTTTCCGCGCGATGCGCCATCTGCGTAAAGAACAAGCATCAGCGAATCAAAATGGCTTGACACTCGGGACAGCTGACCAAGTCATCCAACGCCATCGCTGAGATGCTGGCCATCGCCGCAGCATTGAGGCTCATGTTGCAAGCGCCACATGAATTCGACCTGAGGCGTCCGATTGCAAGCCCTCTAGCTGCTCGAGCTTGAAACACTCTAAGCAATTGTGCTTCTACCCGATTCTCGAGCTGGGCAACACTTGAGGTATTAGCGCGGTGTTCAAGTTTGAGCTGCTCAAGCTCCTGTTTTGCCCTTTCCCGCTCTTCTTGGGCGGCAATTTCAAGCTCGTCGCGGCGGGCCTGCAGCGCCCCTTGGGCTTCCCTGCTCTCTTCGAGCTCAAACTCGACGAGTTCAATTTGTTCATTGAGACTGCTCAAGCGTTTGGATAGTGCCTCCAACTCACTCTGAAGCCCAAGTGCATCCCGCGCCACGGCTGTAGTTTTTAGTCGGGCATTGTCTTGATCAATCCGCTTTTGAACAAGTGACAACTCCTCGTTGAGCCGGCGAAGATCACGAGCAATCTCTTCATGCGCCGAGATTTTCAAGCTCAATTCCGAGCTAACGGCGAGCATTTGTTCGCGAAGCTCATCATGGAGCAGCGCATCCTTGATTGCGCCTGCGCGTATTTCAAGCTTCTTGTTGGCGAGTAAGAGCTCCTGTATCTGGAGTAGTTGTTCGAGTTGCTTCTTGTCAATCTTCACTGCATCACCGCAAAGTCCCATGGATCCGTGTTGATCTCACTAACGGCAAACTCTACAGAGGGAAACGCGTGTTGCAGTTCAGCTTGAGCCTGCGTCAACCAGGGCCACTCTGCCGCAAAGTGAGGGACTTGCATCAGTGCCGTACCGGCTAGGCCCGCCTTATCACGATGGTCTGAGGCAGGATGATGCCGAAGATCTGATGTAATGAACAGGTCGAGGCCCGCAGCGTATGGCAGGTAGCTGTCGCCACTGCCGGCTACGAGCCCAACGGTTTTGATCGTCTTGTTGGGGTCACCTTGAACCAGCAATCCCTGTGCACACGAAGGCAAGACTCTGCCAGCGTGTCGAGCAAACTCGATAAGAGTGGTTTCACCAACTTCTCCGACGACACCCTCTCCAGACTCGGTTAGCGCTCTGAGTGCCGTGAGACCCAAGAGTCTTGCAAGTGACTGTGAAACACCGCCGTCCGCAAAATCAGCATTGGTGTGCGCTGAGTAAACCGAAATGCCCGCCTTGATGCAACGGGCGACCAAGCGACCCTTGACCTTCTCTTCGTCAAGGCTTGTTATGCCTTTGAAAATAAATGGATGATGGGAGAAAACCAGGTCGAATCCCCTCTGCTCCGCTTCGGCGACGATCTCTTCGGTTACATCTACGGCGAGTAACACTTTCGTTACCAGATTGGACCTTGAGCCGAGCGCAAGTCCTGGGTTGTCCCAATCAGCTGCCGCTTCTAGTGGCCAACGAGTCTCGCTAAATGCGATCAGTTCTGATAATGAGGTCATGGCTACAAGCCAAGCAGATTTGCGATGTTTCCGCTTGAGCTATCAAGGTTTTTAATCTCGCTATCTTGACGCCTGACGGTAGGTATTCGCGCAATACCGGCCAGCACGCCCAAGCTCGCCCCGAGCACAAATGACCACTCAAGATGGTTCATGACATCCGGCAGCTGAGCCGTCACAAAAGGCGTGCCCAGTGGGCCTGCCAGAGCGAGAGTTAGCCAGCTGAACCAAGCAAAGCTCCCATAGAAACCATAACTAGTGTCCAGGGAGGGAATGTGAAGGGCCGAAGTGCGCGCAAGTTGGTCGAGCAACATTAGAGTGGCCGATGCCGACAGAATTGAGAGAACCACCCCAGTCAAATTGGAGGTAAGCGGAGAGAGGGCTAATCCGATAAGCATGGCCAAGCCCGCGAATCGACCCAGTACGCCGCCTGCTAAATCCCTTCCGGAGTAGGCCAGCGCAATAAAGAGTGCAGCTATCGCGAATGTGAAGGCTAGGTCGAAGGAAAATGAGGCGAAGCCACCAAAAACAATGCTCAGAGCCAGAACTGATGGGGCAAGGGCGGAAGATGCTTGCCAGGTTATCTGTGCATGTGGGGTTCCGAAGATAAGCACCGTTGTTGTCAGAAGCGCAGCAGACACGGCACCCCAGATCCATCCGGATTGAAGACCAGAACCGAAATCGAGTGAGAATCCTGCTCCAGAAAGAAACCCAAGGCCGATGACAGTGGGTACCGCGACTAACAGCGGACCAAAGCGAACGGGCACCAGTTGCCCAATCAGGCTAGACACGGTCACCATCACGATCAATACAGCAGAGTAGGGCCCTAGGAAGGCCAAATCGTGTAGTTGACTCAGAGTCTGAAAGGAAACAACGTAGATGGTGCCCGTTATACCGAGAGCCAAACCACCAAATACATAAACTCCCCTGCCACCAAAGACCGCTGCCGCTCGCAACACTGGGTGCAGTAAGTGTCTCCTCAGTGGTGTCGCCAGAACAAACGCAACTGGAATTCCTACTGCAAGGGCTAGAACTGCGCTGAGCCCTTCAAGCTCAAGCCACTCCATCGCAAGTGAGTTCACTAAGGCTAGAAGCAGAGCCAGCACAGAAAGTCTTAGGACAGTCGCACCCTTTAGTCGACTTGCGACCTTACTCTTTCTTGTGATGACGGCCAGTTCAGAAGTCAACAGCGCGGGTTCTTGTTTTGGTTCAGGCTCGGCAATGTGCTCTGGAGGAAAAATGTTCGCAATCGATTCAGCAAGGATTTGACGGGACTGTTCATCATCACGTTCCCGGAGATATTCAATCCAAGCCTGCAGCTCTAGGGAGTCTTGAATCCTCAACTGCTGCTGTTCAGCGATGAGTTTTGAGGCGGCCTCGAGGCCGATGGCGTCAGAAGGGAAGCTCTGCAGGGCTCGGGCTAACTCGGCGTCGCTAAGGGCCCTGGCCCTGGGTCGCTCGAATTCCGCCATAATCGCCTGACTAAAGGGGTCGAGTGGGCCCTACCGGGCTCGAACCGATGACATCCA
>CAYTOH010000093.1:0-4370 GCA_964439375.1 uncultured Aquiluna sp. | reverse complement strand
AATTGACTATGTTCCAAAAGGCCTTCAAGTAGTCGGCCTTGACGTTTTGGTAATCCAGGTAGAAAGCGTGCTCCCACATATCCAGCATTAGCAGAGGAACATTCCCGAGGGCGATGTTTCCCTGCTGGTCATACATCTGACCGATGACCAGGCGGTTTCCGAGAGAATCCCAGGCTAGATAAGCCCATCCGGAGCCTTGAATACCAATAGCCGCGGCGGTGAAGTGGGCCTTGAACGAGTCATACGAACCGAAGTATTCGTTAATTGCCGCTAGCAGTTCGCCTTGAGCCTCTCCTCCTTCAGGAGACAGGTTCTGCCAGAAAACACTGTGGTTCACGTGCCCACCGAGGTTGAAAGCAAGGTCTTTCTGTTGCTTTGGCAAATTCGCGAAGTTGCCCGTCGAGCGAGCCTCTTCCATTGCCGCAAGAGCCGCATTTGCGCCTGTGACGTAAGCCTGGTGATGCTTGGAGTGGTGTAACTCCATGATCCTGGCCGAGATGTGCGGCTCAAGGCTCGCGTAGTCGTAAGAAATCTCAGGAAGTGAGTAAGTCATTTGGTTCTCCGTTTCTATTTGACCCAAAGTCAAAATCGGGTTTTTTATTCCTCTAACAGGTCGTTGATCGCAGACTCGGTGTCTGGAATGCCCAAATCTGCCGCCTTGCGATCTGCTGTTGCAAGTAGCCGCCTAATCCTTCCAGCGATTGCATCTTTAGTCATGGGAGGGTCAGCAAGGCGCCCAAGCTCGTCTAACGAAGCATCCCGGTGTTGAAGTCTCAACTCACCGGCGTATTTGAGATGATCGGGTGCACCAGGCCCCAAAATCTCCAGTGCTCGCTGAACCCTGGCTCCGGCAGCAACTGCCGCCTGAGCACTTCTGCGGAGGTTCGCATCATCAAAGTTCGCGAGGCGGTTAGCAACTCCACGAACTTCGCGTCGAGCCTTGAGTTCTTCCCATTTCTTGAGCTGATCGGTGCAGCCCATTTCTCTGAGAAGTTGAGTGATGCCGTCGCCGTCTCGGACCACGACCCTGTAAACGTTTCTAACCTCGCGCGCTTTGGCGACCACGCCCAGTCTTCTGGCGACACCCACCAGAGCCATAGCAGACTCATTCCCCGGGGCGGTTACTTCGAGCGAGGTTGATCTACCTGGGTCGGTGATTGTGCCGTGCGCTAGAAAAGCGCCTCGCCAGATAGCTCGAGCCTCATCCATCGTTGAGGAGACTAAAAACGCCGGTAGACCCCTGACTGGCCTCCCCTTGTTGTCAATTAGCCCGGTCTGACGAGCCAGTAACTCACCATCTTTTAGAACTCTGATTTGGTAGCCACTTTGCTTACGCAAGCCTGAGGCTGAGATAACCGAAAGCTCAGAGTGAATGCCGTAGAGCTCGAGGATTGCCCTGGAGATTCTTCTTGCAAGAGTTGAGGAGTCAAGCTCCACCTCTATTGCAATACGACCCGAAATCAGGTGCAGGCCCCCTGCAAAACGCAAGATAGTCGCAAGCTCTGCAGCACGCTCAATTCCCTTGCTTGCCGGTACTCTCGCCAATTCTTCTTTAATCGCCTGAGTTATTGCCATTTACTCTCTACCTAGATCTCTGTGGGACACCGCGATGTTTACATCCGGGTCGTCTGCTAAAAGTGCTGCAATCTTGTTCGTGATCGCTACCGATCGGTGTTTTCCACCCGTGCAACCAATCGCGATAGTTACAAATCGTTTGTTTTCAGTGCGGTAGCCAGCCAAAACGCTTTTCAGGGCGGCCACATAGTTCGAGATGAAATCCTGAACGCCGGGTTGATTCAAGACATACTCGGAGACCTCAGAGTCGTTGCCGGTTTTTGCTCGAAGCTCCTCTTGCCAGTGCGGGTTTGGAATGAACCTGGCATCTGCCACTAGGTCAGCATCCACCGGTAGGCCGTATTTGAACCCGAAGCTCATGACATTGACCTTCAAGGTTTTGGAATTTGAGCTGAACGCTTCCGAAACACGGTTGGTCAGTTGGTGAACGTTTGACTCGGAGGTGTCAAAAACTATGTCGGCACTTTCACGAAGGCTCAAAAGCTCCTTGCGCTCATTTGCGATCCCATCCAAAACAGTTCCCGAACCCTGGAGCGGGTGTGGCCTGCGTACCGATTCGAAGCGCTTTACTAGCGCTTGGTCATTGGCTTCAAGGAACAGCAGCCTGACATTTATGTTGCGCTGTCTTAGTTGAGCAAGGTAAGTCTGCAGTTCGTTAAAAAACGCTCCCCCGCGAACATCAATGATGACTGCGATTCTTGGAAGCGATGCCTTGCTGAGGCTGAACAAATCCGAAATTGGGCCCAGTAGCTGCGGAGGGAGGTTGTCAATCACATACCAACCCTGGTCTTCAAGGGCATTTCCAACGGTAGATCGACCTGCACCTGACATACCGGTGACAATGAGAAGTTCAGGATTGCGTGTCGCTCCCAATGGCCCTCCTTCGGCGTGTCGCTATAAGGTTAGCGCTTCGGCGTGTCGGGCGTGTCACTTAATTCAGGTTCACCCAGCGCCGTCCTGACCTGCGCGACGAGTTTTGGACCAAAGCCAGCCAATGACTCGATTTCGGCATCACTGGCCGCCCTGATTCTCTTTAGCGAACCAAACTTTCGAAGGAGAAGCCGAGCTCGTGCCTCTCCCAGGCCAGGAATATCGACCAAGGTAGAGCTGATTGACTTTGACCGAGACTTTCTCTGAGCTGAAATAGCGAATCGGTGCGCTTCATCACGAATTCTTTGCAGCAGGAAAAGTTCCTCACTACTGCGTGGAAAAATCACTGGAAAATCTGAACCTGAAACAAAAACTTCTTCTAAGCGTTTGGCCAAAGTTGCAATTGTGATGCCTTTGACCCCGCTCTCCCTAAGTGCCCTAAGGGCGGCATTGCGTTGAGGGATGCCGCCGTCGATAAGCATTAGTGCGGGTCGATAGCTAAAGCGGTCTGACAGTTCACTATCCTCGACCAAGTATTTGAGCCTGCGAGTGAGTACCTGATAAATGGATTCAGTGTCATCGCTAGTTTCTAGATTAAAACGACGGTAGTGGTCCTTTTTCGGCAGTCCATCCTCAAAGACCACCATTGACCCAACGACTGCGGTTCCGCCGAGGTGTGAGATGTCGAAACACTCAATCCTGAGCGGGGCGTTTTCCATGCCAAGGGCCGACTGTATTCCTGCCAGTGCGTCGGCTCTGGCAGAGAAGTCTGAGCTTCGCCTTAGCTTGTAGCTGCGAAGAGCCTGCTCCGCGTTGGTGTTAGCGGTTTGCATCAATGCAGCTTTATCGCCACGCCGCGGGACCTGGATGGCAACGCCACCGCCACGAAGTCCTGCTAACCAAACAGTCAGTGCCTTATGGTCGTTTGGTTCCTCGGGGGTAAGGATTTGCTTTGGAACCTCCATCGGATCAAGGCCAGCCACTGGAGTGTAGAGCTCTTGGATCAGATACTCCACGAGCTCACTGTTTGTTCGATCCAGCTCCAAATCAACAACCAGTGACCGATTTCCCCTAATCCTTCCGCCTCGAATCACAAATACAGAAACCGCTGCTGACAGCTCATCTCGCGCGATGCCGATGAGGTCAGCATCGGTTTGGTCGGGAAGGACAACCGTGCTCTTTTCTAAAACTCGCTCAAGCGCTGAAATGTCATCACGCAGGTTTGCGGCTAACTCGAAGTTCATTTCATCGGATGCAGTGAGCATCCTTTGCCGAAGTTCTGCGATGTGGCTATCGCTCCCAGAGTTAACGAAGTCACCCAAGCGCTTTGCCAAAGCTTTGTGCTCGGGCTTTTCTATCCTCCCAACACAAGGTGCCGAGCACTTACCGAGTTCGGCCAAAAGGCAAGGCCTGCCCTTGGCTTTCGCCGCGTCATAGACGCCCCTGGAGCAGGTTCGCACGGGGTAAACCTTGATAAGGGTGTCTAGGGTTTCCCTGATTGCCCAGGCCTGAGTGTATGGGCCAAAATATCTGACGTCCTTGAGCTCGCGATTTCTTGTAATAAATGCCCTCGGCACCTCTTCGTTCATTGAGATTGCCAGGTATGGGTAGGACTTATCATCCCTAAAGCGAACATTGAATGGTGGGTCAAACTCTTTGATCCAGGTGAATTCAAGCTGAAGTGCCTCGTATTCAGAAGCGACGATTGTCCACTTCACATCGCTTGCGCTGAGCAGCATTCGTTGAGTTCGTTCATGAAGGCTCTGCAGCGGACCGAAGTAATTGCTAAGACGAGCCCTTAGGTTTTTGGCCTTGCCGACGTAAAGCACTCGCCCGCTTGAATCCAGGAATCTATAGACACCGGGGTTTGTGGGTATCTCCCCGGTAGCAGGCGTGTAGGAGAGATCTTTAGCCATGGCTAGCCA
>CAYTOH010000092.1:0-4395 GCA_964439375.1 uncultured Aquiluna sp. | reverse complement strand
GGTGACCAAATCGGCCCCTGAATTTAGTGTGACCCTTCCCGACACCTTGCCGATTCGCTTCTCTGCGCTCGCTCCTGAGGCCGAGGGTATCAACTTTTCTGGAGGCCTCGGAGAGCTTTTCATGCTGTGGGAGGTTGCCACTTCGCTCGCTGGCTACCTGATGGGCATCAATCCTTTTGATCAGCCTGATGTAGAGAGCGCCAAGATTGCGGCGAGAGCCCTGCTTGACTCCCCCGCTGCGGCAGCTCAGCCTGATTTTGTAGATCGCAAAGTTGCGGTCACTAGCTACGGGTTTGATGTAATTGGGTCGACCGTCGAGGCTGCCCTGGAGCAGCTAATGGCGCATGCCAATGACGCTAGCTACTTTTCAATTCATGCTTATCTGAGCAGGCCAGCTTTTCCTCAGCTCGAGAGTCTCAGAGAGCTTTTGGCGAAACGAACCGGAAGGCCGGTAACTTTCGGTTGGGGCCCGCGATTCCTGCACTCTACGGGTCAGTACCACAAGGGCGGACCTAAACAAGGCCTCTTTATCCAGCTAGTCGCTGACTCAGAGACTGATCTGAAGATTGAGGGTCGACCATTCAGTTTTGGTTCGCTGATAGCAGCCCAGGCTGCTGGAGATGCCAAGGTCTTGGAATCGAATGGCCTCAAGGTTGTAACTCTGAGAATCAGCGATCCGCTGGCAGCTCTTGAATTAGTTGAGCGAGTCGTTCGTTCGTGACAACTAACCCGTTACGCGACTCATTTGATCGCCGACTGCACAAAATTGCAGGTCCGAGCGGTTTGATCATGTTTGGCGTGACAGGCGACCTTTCACGCAAAAAACTTATGCCAGCGGTCTATGATCTGGCCAACCGCGGACTCCTACCCCCAGCATTTTCCTTGGTGGGATTTGCCCGGAGGGACTGGAGCCGACAGGATTTCGAACAAGTGGTCCACGACGCTGTCAAAGCTCACGCCAGAACTGCTTGGTCCGATCAGGTCTGGAATCAGCTTGTTAAGGGCATTCGCTTTGTGTCGGGAAGACATGACGATCCAGACGCTTTTCAGCGACTCAAACAAACTGTGGATGAGCTTGACAGGGAACGTGGAACTGCTGGAAATCATGCGTTCTACCTATCGATTCCTCCTAGAGACTTTCCGCTCGTTGTAAACCAGCTCGAGTTGGCAGGGCTAGCACAGGCGGAGCCTGGGCAGTTCAGAAGGGTTGTAATTGAGAAACCCTTCGGATCAAACCTGGAAACAGCTAGAGAGCTGAACCAAGTTGTTGAGCGAGTCTTCCCTGAGGACTCAGTGTTCAGAATCGACCACTATTTGGGGAAAGAGACCGTTCAGAACATTTTGGCCTTGAGATTTGCCAACCAAATGTTTGAACCAATCTGGAACAGCGAATTCATAGACCACGTCCAACTCACCATGGCAGAGGACATTGGCATTGGTGGACGGGCTGGCTACTACGACGGCATCGGTGCAGCGAGAGACGTTATCCAAAACCACCTGTTGCAGTTACTAGCTCTAACAGCTATGGAACAACCTGAATCATTCGATGCGGCAGCTCTTCGCAACGCCAAAGAACGCGTGCTGGCCGCTGTGAAATTGCCAGCTGACCTCACAAACCACACCGCCCGGGGTCAGTATCAGAGTGGCTGGCAGGGTGGTGAAGAGGTCCTGGGATTCTTGCAAGAGGACGGCATCAATCTAGAATCCAAGACCGAGACTTACGCTGCTTTCCGCCTAGACATTACAACCGAGCGTTGGAAGAACGTTCCCTTCTATCTTCGAGCAGGAAAGCGTCTTGGCCGCAGAGTAACCGAGATTGCTGTCGTGTTCAAACGGGCGCCGCAACAGCTTTTTGCTCAGGAACAAAGGGCACTTTTAGGTGAGAATGCCTTGGTCATTAGAGTTCAACCCAATGAGGGAGTGACGTTAAGATTTGGCTCAAAAGTCCCCGGCCCTAGCATGCAGGTCCGCGATGTCACCATGGACTTCGGTTACGGACACGCTTTCACAGAAGACAGCCCTGAAGCCTACGAACGACTCATTCTCGATGTATTGCTCGGAGAACCACCGCTATTTCCTCGCCAGAGGGAGGTCGAGCTCTCTTGGAAGATATTGGACCCAATCGTGAAGCACTGGGAGGCTCAGGGCAAGCCTGAGTCCTATTTGCCTGGTAGTTGGGGTCCTGACTCGGCTTCAAAGATGCTTGAGCGCGACGGCAGAAGTTGGAGGCGCCCGTGATTGTTGACATCCCCAACACAACCGTTTCTCGGGTTGGCAAAAAGCTGTTGGAACTCAGAGACTCGGGCGGCGTAGTTGCCCTCGGCAGGGTACTCACTCTGATTATCCAGACCGAACCAGAGCATCTAGAGGCAGCAATTGCTGCGGCCAACGGTGCCTCCAGGCTCCACCCATCTCGGATTCTTGTCCTGGTTGAGAGAAATGGCAGTCAAGACTCCAAGCTCGATGCTCAGATCAGAGTCGGTGGAGATGCTGGGGCATCCGAGGTTGTCATCTTGAACGCCTTTGGAAAGGCTGCAAGTAACTCAGAGTCACTTCTGACCGGATTGCTATTGCCAGACGCCCCAGTCGTCGCCTGGTGGCCTGCGCATGGGCCAGCGAGTCCTGCCGACACTGAAGTTGGCCAGATTGCTTCTCGTCGAATCACCGATTCGGCTAAATCTGATAACCCGCGAGCATATCTTGAAGTGCTTGCCAAGAATTATCAGCCAGGGGATGGCGATATGGCTTGGACCAGAATCACACTCTGGCGAGCTCAGATCGCAGCTCTTTTTGAGCAGCACACAGACCAAAGGGTCACTGACATAACAGTCTTCGGCTCGGAGTCCTCCCCCAGTGCTGACCTTTTGGCAATGTGGCTGCAGCAGCGCTTGGGTGTTACCGCTAAATTCGAGCGAATGCTAGGAAGTGAAGCTGTTCAGGGCATCGCAGGGGTAAAGATCGGCTTTGATTCTAGTTCGCTCGAGATTCTCAGGCACGATCAGGTGGCGCAAATCAAGCAATTGAATGCGCCTGACAGCTCAGTCCTTCTTCCAAGAAGGTCAGACCAGGACTGCCTTGTCGAGGATATGAGATTCCTAGGTGAGGACGAGGTTTACGGCAGTGTCCTAAAAGGATTTCTGCGCTGATGGAAATCTCGGTCCTTGAAACCCCAAGCAAGCTTGTTGAATCAGCTGCCGAACGCTTCGCAGCGCTTGTGAAGGGCCACAAAGGCGTTCGAGAGCTCAGGGTTCTAATTACTGGAGGAACCTTAGGGATTGATTTTTTGCGCGCACTCGGGGCATTGAGCCTGGATCTTCGAAACGTGCGATTCATCTTTGGGGATGAAAGGTTTGTTGACCTTTCTCACGCGGATCGCAATGAAGCTCAGGGCCTAGCAGTTTGGCCCGCGCTCGAGAGGCACTTGACCCGATATCCCAACAATGATCGAGACCTTGGTGGCGCTCGTGATTCATTCAACGCTCAAATGACTACCTTGCTTGGAGATCTCCGTAGCCAGGAGACGGCGTTTGATCTCGTGATTCTAGGCATGGGGCCCGATGGCCATGTAGCGAGCCTCTTCCCAGGAAGCGAGCACGACGCACAGTGGATTGTGTCTGAGAAGAGCTCCCCAAAGCCTCCCGCAGAACGCTTGAGTTTTAGCTATGAGGCCCTGAATAGGGGTAAAGAAGTCTGGTTCTTAGTATCTGGCGCAGTCAAGGCCGATGCGGTTCGATGCGCGCTTGGCCAAGATTGCAATTTGCCCGCGGGCAAGGTGAAGGGCCTTCAGTCGACGGTTTGGTTTATAGACCAAGAGCTCAAGCTCGCGCTTTAGCCGCTGCGGCAGCCCTTTCGCGACGCTCTCTGATTGACGCTAGAGCCTCTTCAAGAATCTGAGCTGCTTCTTCGTCGCTACGACGCTCCTTGACATAAGCAAGGTGAGTCTTGTAGGGCTCAATCTTGGCAACCTGAGGAGGATTCTCCTTATCGCTTCCAGCTGGGAAGCCACAGTTGGGGCAGTCAATCTCGACAGGAACATCTTCCGGTGCGACTGTTGCCGCATACATCGAGTGTGACTCGTGCCCGTTGGAGCAATAGTAGCTACGGGTAATTTTCGCGACCTGGTGGCCACGATCCTGCTCGCCCATTGGGCCAGCACCCACACGAGCTCCGCGAATTGAAGATGAGTTGGACAAGGGTTATGCGGCCCATCCAAAGCGAGTAAAGAGCCCGAGGATGATGATTACAACCAACCAAACGCTAGCCAAGATGATAGTTATGCGGTTTAGGTTTCTCTCAGCCACACCCGACGAGCTCATTGAAGAGGTCATGCCGCCACCGAACATGTCGGCAACGACACCACCGCGACCCTTGTGCAGCAAGATCATCAAAATAAGT
>CAYTOH010000091.1:0-4405 GCA_964439375.1 uncultured Aquiluna sp. | reverse complement strand
CGATGGGTCACGAGGCAACCGTGTCTCAAATTTCAGCCGAACAGCTCTTCTATCTGCAGTCCAGAGGCATGGCGGAAGACGAGGCAATGGCGATGATTGTGCGAGGTTTCATCGAGCCAATCGCTAAGGAACTGCCAATGGAGTACGCCCTTGAGCTAAACAAGCTGATTGAAATGCAAATGGAAGGCGAGGTGGGCTAATTGGCACAGCTAGGCATCAAGGACCACAGCCACGGCAACGTCCCAATCCAAACTCGATCTGAACGTCCTCGCTCAGCCTCAGTTTCTGACTTTACGGAGATCTCCAAGCTCCAAGAAATCTGGCGCTACATTCCAGAAGACAAGCTTCGCGGACTCTCCGCTGAAGTCATGGGTGAGGTTAGTGAGGGTGAGGTTGAACTCAAGCTTGCACAGGGAGTCACCTCTCGCTTTGAAGCGTCTACTGACGCAATTGTTGGCACCGCTGGGCTGCCAGAGGACAGAGTTTCAGCTGCAGCCTGGACAAACGCCTCAAAGACGCTGGTGATTGAGGTACCTAAGGACGCTCAGATTGAAGAGCCAAGCTTTGTGAAACTGAAGCTTGATTCAAGCTCTGCAAAGGCTGTGCACTTGGTTGTTTCGGTTGGCAAATTCGCCAGCGCAACAATTGTCCTTGACCACGTCGGAACTGGTGTGCTCGGTGAGAATGTCGAGATCGTTCTTGGAGATGGCGCAACGCTGAACTTCATCAGCATCCAGGACTGGGAGTCAGGCTCGAGCCACATCTCAAGCCAAATCTGCAGGCTCGGTAGAGATTCAAATCTCAAGCACGTGGTGGTGAGCCTAGGGGGAGACCTCGTGAGAGTTACACCAGCAAGCTACCTATCCAGCACCGGTGCCAGCACCGAGATGTTTGGGGTTTACCTAGCTGACACCGGAAACTACTTTGAACACCGGCCGTATGTGGATCACATCGCTGCCAACTGCACTTCCAACGTTGCCTACAAGGGAGCGCTGCAGGGTAAGGGTGCTCACACAGTCTGGGTGGGCGATGTGCTAATCCGCGAGAGCGCTACCGGGACTGACTCTTACGAGCTGAACCGCAACCTGCTATTGACCTCCGGCGCGAGGGCAGACTCAGTGCCAAACCTGGAGATTGAGACCGGGAAGATTGAGGGTGCAGGTCACGCCAGCGCATCCGGCAGGTTTGATGACGAGCAGTTGTTTTACCTGATGGCTCGTGGGCTCTCTGAAACCGATGCTAAGAAGCTGGTGGTTAGAGGGTTCCTAAGCGAAATCATCCAAAAGATTGGGGTAGCAGAAGTCGAGCAACGGCTAATCTCTGCGATTGAACTGGAACTGGAAAAGGTAGGTGCCTAAACATGGCGACTCGCATTTGCTCTCTTGATGAGCTAAAGCCCGGAAAGGCACTGCGCGTGAAGATTAACGATCACGCCATCGCAATCATCCGGACTCCGAGTGGAGATGTGAAGGCTCTTGACGATAAGTGCTCTCACGGCGAGATTTCTCTCTCTGAGGGTTTTGTTGATGACGAGACCATCGAGTGCTGGGCTCACGGAGCGAAGTTTGACCTCAACACGGGCAAACCCCTCAGCCTGCCCGCCTACGAGTCGGTTGCAACATACGAGATTTTGATCGAGAACAACGACATTTACGTCGAATACGAATAAGGCTTAGAAAAGGAAAGTCATGACAACCCTAGAAATCAAGAACCTGCACGTCTCCGTAAGCACTGAGCAGGGCCCAAAGGAAATCCTTCGAGGCGTGGACCTAACCATCCGCTCTGGCGAAACTCATGCCGTTATGGGACCTAACGGTTCAGGCAAGTCAACTCTGGCCTACTCGATCGCCGGTCACCCAAAGTATGAGGTCACCGATGGAGAGATCTTGCTTGATGGCGAGAATGTTCTTGATATGTCAGTGGATGAGCGCGCCCGTGCGGGGCTATTTTTGGCCATGCAGTATCCGGTTGAGGTTCCTGGAGTTTCTGTCTCAAACTTTTTGAGAACTGCGAAGACTGCAATCAGCGGTGAGGCGCCAGCATTGCGCCAATGGGTGGGCGACCTCAAGACTGCCATGACTAATCTGCGAATGGACTCAGACTTCACTGAGCGAAATGTAAACGAGGGCTTTTCCGGTGGAGAGAAAAAGCGCCACGAGATTCTTCAGCTAGAGCTTCTCAAGCCAAAGATCGCCATCTTGGATGAGACCGACTCAGGCCTAGATGTCGACGCCCTAAAAGTTGTCTCTGAGGGGGTAAACCGCGCCAAGTCAAACACTGACCTTGGTGTCCTACTAATCACCCACTACACCCGAATCCTGCGTTACATCCAGCCAGACTTCGTACACGTCTTTGTTGCAGGCAAGGTGGCAGAGCAGGGTGGTCCGGAGCTAGCGGAGCGCCTAGAGGCTGAGGGTTACGACCGTTACCTGAAGGCGAATGTATGACCGAACCAAAGGAACTAACCCCGGAGCGCTTCGATCAGGTGATTGAGGCGATGAAGGAAATCATCGACCCTGAAATTGGAGTCAATATCGTTGACTTGGGCTTGGTTTATGGCCTGCAGGAAACCGAAGACGGTGCACTCCTTATCAACATGACCCTCACGAGCGCGGGATGCCCACTGACCGATGTCATTGAAGAGCAAACTGCCCAGGCTCTTGACAATGTCGTAGAGGCTTTTCGAATCAACTGGGTTTGGATGCCGCCGTGGGGTCCGGAGCGAATCACTGAGGATGGTCGCGAGATGATGCGTGCGATTGGATTCTCAATATAGAAAAAAGGGCCCGAAACCTCGGGCCCTTTTTCATTGAAAACTTCTACTTTAGAAACTTCCAGGCCAGCGGTAGTGCTGCTGCTGCAAGAACTGCCTTAACGATGTCTCCGATTAGGAACGGGATCACACCGGCAGCGAGGGCCTGTTCGAATGACAGGCCAAGGCTAAGCATCAGGCCGGTAACACCAAAGGCATAAATGATGACGCTGCCCACAGCAAAACTAAAGCCAACTCTGATCGGGTCTTTGCTAAAGCCCTTTGATGCCAAGAATCCCACTACGGCAGCGGCAGCCACAAAACCCACCAAGTAACCTGCGGTGGGCAATACCCCTGTAAGGGTTTTCGCGGATGCGAAGACCGGCAGACCTGCTGCACCGAGGGCCAGATAAAGTCCCATCGAAAGTGAAGCCCGGCCAGCTCCCAGTGCTGCCGCTACTAGGAGAACGGCAAAGGTCTGCAGCGTCATAGGAACAGGGAACATGGGAATCTGAATCTGAGCTGCAATTGCGGTCAGTGCTGCACCCGCTGTTACAAGAGCCACATCCGCTGGAATGCTCCTTGGGACAAAGCGGTCGACGATAGTTACAGCAGTCATGCAAATTCCTTCCAGCCTTTGGCGCTTAGTCTACTGAGCATCCTCAATCTCGGCGTCACGTTCAGCCTGAGTCACTTTCCTGACTTTTGGCTTCAGTCGACCCTCGGCCTCCAGCCGTAGTCTTCGTTCATTTCGGATTGCCCAAATCAATGCGGCAAAAGCCATGAGGCCGAAAAGGATCCACTGAAGGGCGTAGGAGAGGTGATTGCCCTCATTGAGAGATGGCTTAGGCATCGGTCTTGGATTCTCCGTGGTTGCAGCAGTTTCACTCACCAATCGGCCATAGAACTCGGTTATTAGATTTGGCCCAAGTTCATCGACCAAGGAGGCTATGTGAACGGAAGCTAGCTGTCCGGGGACCTCACCTCGCTTCAGATCTTGCTCGGAAAGCCTAAGCCTGACGACTAGATCTCTGGGCACACCATCGGGCAGCGGGTTGCTCTCAGGGACCGTCAAAGGGTTACCGGCACTCAGCCAGCCACGCTCAACAACAAGAATCTGACCGTTTGACATTTGAAGAGGGACGAGCTGCAGAAAACCAGGTCGACCATTCAAGGGTCGGTTTCGAACAATGACTGCTTGCTCGGGCATGTATTGACCCGAAACCCTAACTTGACGCCATTCGTTTACTGGCTCGCCGTCTTTAAAGTCCCATGAGATTTGATCAAGCGGGACTGGTTCAAGATCGTAGTTCAGGGTAACCATTTCGATTTTTGCAACCCTGTCCTGGCGGCGATCGAACTGCCACCAGCTCAACAAGGATGTTGCAAGCGAGAAGACAACGACCAGGGCAAGCCAAGGGCCCCAGCGCCTAATTGCTTTTAGCTTCAAATCGTGAGTCTCTCAGGTAAAACGAACGTGCCGAAAAATAGTCAACCAGAAAGCTGAGGTGATGCTTGCAAGCACCCCAAACCTTCTCGCGCTCGGGGGAGTGGATCTTCGGATTTCTCCAGAAAATCAAATGCTCAGTCGCATTGCTACACCCTGCCCTGGAGCACTTACTTGTCATCTGCAATCTTGATGTCCTGAGCTGA
>CAYTOH010000090.1:0-4432 GCA_964439375.1 uncultured Aquiluna sp. | reverse complement strand
CCGTTATATCGACTTGATTGTTCGCGATCGCGCTCGTGAAGTGGTGAAGATTCGTTCCGAAGTTATGCAGTCGCTTCGCAATACCTTTGCTAACCAGGCATACATGGAGGTTGAAACTCCAATGCTGCAGGTTATGCACGGTGGAGCTTCAGCGAGGACTTTCAAGACCCACTCAAATGCTTTCGACACCGAGTTGTTCTTGAGAATTGCACCAGAGCTCTTTCTAAAGCGGGCCGTGGTTGGTGGGCTCGAGCGAGTTTTCGAGATCAACCGCAACTTCAGAAACGAAGGCGCAGACAGAACTCACTCCCCAGAGTTTGCAATGCTCGAGGCATACGAGGCCTATGGCGACTACACCAGCATGGCAAATCTGACCAAGCAGCTGATCCAGAACGCTGCGCAGGATGTTTTTGGCACCCAGGTTGTGGAGCTGGATGACGGCACGGTAAATGACCTAAGTGGAGATTGGCTAACAGTTTCCATGTTCGACTCGCTCTCTGCGGCTGCTGGAGTCGAAATCACTCCAGAAACCGATGTTTCAGTACTCAAGAAAATCGCCGACAAAGAGGGAATCGAGATTGATCACCCGCTGCACGGCAAGTATGTCGAAGAGCTGTGGGAGCACTTTGTAAAGCCAGGGCTCACCGGTCCGACGTTTGTTACAGACTTCCCCGTCGATACATCACCTCTTACCAGAGACCACCGCTCTAAGGCGGGGGTTGTGGAGAAGTGGGACCTTTACATTCGCGGTTTCGAGCAGGCCACTGGCTACTCCGAGTTGGTTGACCCAGTTATTCAGCGTCAGCGCTTTGTCGCTCAAATGGAGCTGGCTGCGGCTGGAGACCCAGAGGCTATGAAGCTTGATGAAGAGTTCCTAAAGGCCCTGGAGTTTGGCATGCCACCATCGGGCGGAATGGGCATGGGACTTGACCGGTTGTTGATGACACTTACAGGTTTGGGCATTCGTGAAACAATCCTGTTCCCACTGGTGAAGTAGGAATTGATGACAACCGGCGAGATCGTATTAGACGTTTTGATTTCACTGATCCCGCCTTTTCTAATGGGCATTCTTTTCTGGCTGATGATGCGCTCAATCTTGCGTGCTGACAGTCGCGAGCGAGACACCTACGCCAAGATTGAGGCCGAGGAACGCGCAAAGCGCGCTAACGCCTTGGGCGAACAGCCCTAGTAATACCCCCCTTCGCCTCATAGCATCTCTAATACCAAAGTGTTGGAGGTCAAAGTTGTTCGAGAAATTCACTGACAAGGCTCGTCGCGTTGTCGTGCTTGCCCAGGAAGAGGCCAAGCTTCTCAATCACAACTACTTCGGAACCTAGCACATCCTGCTGGGTCTGATCCACGAGGGCGAGGGTGTTGCAGCTAAGGCCCTCGAGGCTTTGGGCATCAATCTTGAGCAGGTTCGCGAGCAGGTCCAAGAAATTATCGGCCAGGGCCAACAGGCACCTTCAGGCCACATCCCTTTCACTCCAAGAGCGAAAAAGGTTTTAGAGCTGTCACTGCGCGAAGCGCTACAGCTCGGGCACAGCTACATCGGAACCGAGCACCTTCTGCTTGGCTTGATTCGCGAAGGTGAAGGTGTTGCCGCTCAGGTCTTAACCAAGCTTGGCGCTGATACAAACAAGGTTCGCCAGCAGGTTATTCAGCTGCTTTCCGGATTCCAGGGCAAGGAGACCGTGGCGGTTGGAGGCGAGACCAACCCACAGCCGAAAGGCTCACAGATTTTGGACCAGTTCGGTCGCAACCTCACCCACGCTGCGGCCGAGGGCAAGCTTGACCCGGTAGTTGGACGTGAGCGTGAGATTGAGCGTGTTATGCAGATTCTTTCGCGCCGCACCAAGAACAACCCAATTCTGATTGGTGAACCGGGTGTCGGGAAGACGGCGGTTGTTGAGGGCTTAGCGCAGGCTATTGTCTCGGGTCAGGTGCCTGAGACGCTTCGCGGCAAGCAGGTCTACACACTTGACATGGGTAGCTTGATCGCAGGATCTCGCTACAGGGGAGACTTCGAGGAACGCCTAAAGAAGGTGACCAAGGAGATCCGCACTCGTGGCGACATCATTACATTTATCGATGAGATTCACACTCTGGTCGGTGCCGGCGCAGCTGAGGGCGCGATTGACGCAGCTTCAATCCTGAAGCCAATGCTTGCCCGCGGAGAGCTCCAGACCATCGGGGCAACGACACTTGATGAGTACCGCAAGCACTTCGAAAAAGACGCCGCTTTAGTTCGCCGATTCCAATCTGTTCAGGTTGCTGAGCCAACCCCTGCCATGGCAATAAACATCCTCAAAGGGCTTCGTGATCGGTATGAAGCACACCACAAGGTGTCCATCACCGATGGTGCGATTATTGCTGCGGTTGGCATGTCAGATCGCTATGTCTCTGACCGGTTCCTCCCGGACAAGGCAATTGACCTAATCGATGAGGCTGGAGCAAGACTGCGACTTTCTTTCTTGTCTGCTCCTCCGGAGCTTCGTGCGATGGACGACAAGGTGCAGGCCGTTAAGCGTGCCAAGGAGCAGGCGATTGCAGATCAGGACTTTGAGTTAGCCGCTTCAAAGCGCGACGAGGAGAAGAAGCTAACTGCCGAGAAGATGCGCATGGAGAAGGAATTCCGTGAGGGCAGCATCGACAAGCCTGGCATCGTTGACGAAGGACTGATTGCTGAAGTGCTGGCCCAGGCAACTGGCATTCCTGTCTTCAAGCTCGGTGAGGAAGAGGGAGCCAAACTCATCTTCATGGAGCAAGAGCTCCACAAGCGTGTTATCGGTCAAGAGGCTGCTATTGGCGCTCTTTCAAAGACCATTCGTCGCCAGCGTGCGGGGCTCAAGGACCCCAAGCGCCCATCAGGATCCTTCATTTTTGCAGGGCCCACTGGTGTTGGCAAAACGGAGCTGGCTAAGGCTTTGGCTGAGTTCCTATTCGACGATGAAGACGCCCTTATCTCACTTGACATGAGCGAGTACGGTGAGAAGCACACCGTTTCCCGTCTGTTCGGCGCACCTCCGGGATTCGTGGGTTATGACGAGGGCGGGCAGCTAACCGAGAAGGTTCGCCGCAAGCCGTTCTCCGTCATTCTCTTTGACGAAATTGAGAAGGCGCACCCTGACATTTTTAACTCTCTGCTGCAGATTCTTGAAGAGGGTCGCCTGACCGATGGTCAGGGCAGAGTTGTCGACTTCAAGAACACGATCATCATCATGACCACCAACCTTGGTAGCCGTGAGATTGTCCGTGGATCACTGGGCTTCACCCTAGAGGGCGACAGCAAGAACGACTACGACCAGATGAAGGCTCGTGTGAACGAAGAGCTGAAGCGCAACTTCAAGCCTGAGTTCCTAAACCGCGTCGACGAAGTCATTGTCTTCCCACAGCTAAACCGTGAGGAGCTTTTGCAGATTGTCGACCTGTTCGTCTCACGTCTGCAGCGCAGGCTAGATGAGCGCGACCTGAAGCTAACTCTGACCACCAGTGCGAAACAGCGTCTTATTGAGCTTGGCTACGAGCCGGCCATGGGCGCTAGACCGTTGCGTCGAGTTGTGCAGCGTGAAATCGAGGATGAGATTTCAGAGCGCATCCTCAGTGGCACAATCGGAACCGTGCAGGACATTTTGGTTGACTTTGTGAATGGCGAATTCAGTTTTGTCGCAAACTCTCGAGAAGCCGAGCCAGTTGCGTAAGCCTTGACGGAAATCCAGAGCTACGAAGTAATTAAAGCCCATAGGGGCTTTGAACTTCGTAGCTACCCCGCGCACACCCTGGTCAGCATCTCAACCCCAGGAGACTTGCCCTCTGCAGGCATGGCCGCATTTGGCTATCTCGCCGGCTACATCGGCGGCCGAAACCAACGCAATCAGGCGATCGCGATGACGGCTCCGGTCCTTCAGCACAAGCAAGGAAATGGTTTCGAGGTTTCGTTTGTGTTGCCAGCAGACTTGAAGGATCACCCCCAACCAAGTGATCCAAAGCTCTCTCTAGAAACCAAAGAGCCAGCCTTGATGGCAGCTATTCGCTTCTCTGGACTTGCAAACCAAGCTCTGTTTGAGAAGAAGGCCGAGCAGCTTTCAAAGCTGTGCAATGAGGCCGGTTATCGAGTTGTTTCCGAGCCGCTCTATGCTCGCTACAACGGCCCATGGACTCCTCCGATGTTGAGGCGAAATGAAGTTTTGCTGAAGGTTGAGCTTGGTTAGCGCCATAATTTAGCAATGTTCACAATTCGCTCCGCCAGAACCTCGGATGTTCGTGCCATCACCAAAATCGCGCAGACTCTCATTGAAAATCGCATTTTGCTTGGCAAGGAGCTAGTTGAGATTTATGAATAGATTCAAGAGTTTGTTGTCGCCGAGCAGGACGGTGTAGTAATCGGATTTGGCGCTCTTCATGTGATGTGGGAGGACCTAGCAGAGGTTAG
>CAYTOH010000089.1:0-4494 GCA_964439375.1 uncultured Aquiluna sp. | reverse complement strand
CCAAAGCACGGCTCCACCGTCATCACCAAAAACATGTCATCTTCTGTATATAGCTGCTCAATAGCCGACACAGGAGTGTTGGGCTTGATTGCAATAGCAACCTTCGCTCCCCTATTCCTGATCTGACGCGTGAGCTCGAGTGGGTCCTGCGCTGCTTCGATGTGAAACGTTACTGATGCGACTCCGAGCTCTGCATAGCCCGGACCCCAGCGGTCGACATTCGAAATCATTAGGTGAACGTCGAGGTCCCGGCTGCTCACCTGCTGAAGCCTTTGCACCATTTGCGGACCAAAGGTCAAATTTGGAACAAAGTGATTGTCCATCACGTCAACGTGAATAGCGTCTGCCTCAGAGATGCTGCTCAGCTCCTGCTCCAGATTGACAAAATCTGCGCTGAGTATCGAAGGGTGAATGAACATGCCTAGAGCCTATTGCTTGCGAAGAATCGCGATAAACATTGCATCCGTTCCATGCAAATGAGTCCAAAGCTGGGCTGTCTTGCGATTTTGATTTAGCTTGAGTTTAGGCGAGATTCTCTCCAGAACTGTGTTTGCGTTCTCGAGTCGTAACTCCGGGTGAGCATCCAGCACTGCTTTGATTTGTGCATTGGTCTCCGGTACCAGCGGCGAGCAGGTCGAATAAACCAAGACCCCATTGGGCTTTAGCGCTTGGGCTGCTGCTTCCAAAAGCTCGGCCTGCAACTTCACAAGCCCCGCCAGCTGCTCCGGGCGCTTGCGCCATCTTGATTCAGGTTTTCTTCGCACAGAACCCAATCCACTGCATGGCGCATCGAGCAAAATCGCATCGTAGCTTTGTGCCTTAGCGCTTTGACCAGGGGCGACAATCACCCTTCCAGGACCGTTTGGATTCAAAGCGTTTCGAACCAATTCAGCGCGCTGTGGGTTGGGCTCCAAGCAATCGAGTTTCCCCCCATAAGGGGCGATACCAACTTGCAGAACGGCTGATTTACCACCAGGACCCGAGCACATGTCAAGCCAACTGCCGGATCTGTCAGCCTCAGCCAACAAAGCCAAAGCTACTAGCTGCGATCCCTGGTCCTGAACTCGTACGCCATCGATTTGGAGTAGTGGCTCGGGATTGCCATGTGAGATGAATCCAATTGGAGATGCTTCGCCTCGCTCAAGTCCTTGGCTCTCCAGCTCGGCTTCTGCCTCGGGATTTAGAGCAACTAGGTTGACTAGCGGGGTCTGGTTATTTGCCTCAAGCAGAGCTTCTAGTTCATCGCCACGAGAGTCCAGCTCCAGAGCGGTCTTCAGAGCAGTGACAACCCATTGCGGATGCGAGTGTTCAAGGGCTAGAGACTCTTGACCCCTCGCTCCCTTGAGCGATGTTTGCAGCAGGTTCTCAAAACCCGCCCTATCTGCATTTCGCAACACAGCATTAGCAAGCCCGGCGGCACTTGCCTCAAATCCTTTGACGAGCTCGACGGATTCATGAATGGCCGCGTGTGAAGGAACACGCATCCTGAAAAGTTGGTGCATTCCAAGTTGAAGACACAGGCGCAGCCTTGGGCTGAGAACCTTCCCCGGGGTTAGTTGGTTTATGAATGAGTCGTATTGCGCTCGCCACCTGAGGGTGCCATAGCTTAGCTCCTGCACTAAACCTCGGTCAGCATCTGAAAGCTTGAGTGGGCCAAGCATTTTTGGGAGAAGAAGGTTGATGTAGCTGTCGCTTTCCTCAACTCTCGTGAGCAAGTCAAGAGCAACTTTGCGAGGGTTAGTCAAGGCGCACCTCTCTGTTTAGACCTCGAAACCAATCTGCAGCCCGCATCGGCTTTTTTCCGGCCGGCTGAACCTCCAAAAGCTCTAATCGCGTCCCGCGTGCGCAGTGAAGCCAAACCTTCCCAGCCCCCGAGCTCACGGCGCCCGGGGTGAAGTGAACCTCATCAATCGAATCCCAGTTGGTGTCTCCCACGCTTGCAGTTCTGAGGATTCTTAGAGGCGAACCATCGAGCTCTAGCCACGCCATGGGCTCTGGGTTCAGTGCCATTACTTTGTGATGCAGTTTTGAAGCGACTTCGGATAGATCGAGCCTGGCCTCCTGCCTTGAAATCTTTGGCGCGTAGCTAGCCTTCCCAGACTGAGGCGCCGCCAGTGGCCTGGAAGCCAAAGCCGACTCAGTTATTTCAATACCTCGACTTGTGAAATCAGTCAAAAGGTCGCCACAGGTCTTGCTGTAATCAATATCGATTGATTCGGAGGCAATTATGGGGCCGGTATCTAGTCCGGCCTCAAGTTCAAACAGCGTTACCCCCGATCCTTCGCCTCCGCTGAGCATCGAGTGCTGCAGCGGTGTGGCTCCTCGCCACTTAGGCAACAAGCTGAAGTGAAGATTCCACCAGGGAATCTCCTCTAGCAATGCTGGTGGCACTAAGGCGCCATAAGCGACAACAACCGCTAGCTCCGCACCGCTTTGCCTAATCTCACTTAGGTCATCGGCAGTAAGGCGGTTTCTCTTCAGAACTGGCAGCCCGAGCTCATTCGCAGCTTCCGAAACTGCGGATGGCTTGAGCTCTTGCTTTCGACCGCTCACTGCGTCCTTTCGGGTAATCACGAGTGTGATTTCATGCCTTTGGCTAAGCAGTCTCAACGCCTGAGCGGCATTGGCTGGAGTGCCTGCAAATATCAATTTCATAGTCTTCCTATAGGGCATTGGCATCGTCCATGATGACTCTCAGCCCTCGACGTTTATTTGCCCCTACAAGTCTGGCGTTTGTCTTCAAGGCTAGCGTTCGCAGTTCCCGTGCGACATCGGGGCCAATTTTGTAACTGAATTTGATTAGAGTCGAAGCACTTTCGGAAAGATCGGTAGCAACTTCAACTGCCCCCAACGGAAGAACCTGCGCAAGGACAGCTTGAATCGCATCGGCAGTCCCTTCGACCCTGGCAATACGCAGGGCAGGAGGAAGGCCTAGCCGTGTCAAGTCCCTTAGCGAAGACTTGGCCAGTTCCCTGTGCTGTTGCAATGACATCGCTTGACCAAGAGCACTCGAAACCCCAACAATCAAGGCTCTGCCACTAGAGGAGAGCAGCTCAATTGCCTCCTGCCAGTCACGAATAGCTAATTGTTCAGCGCGCAGTGATTGAGAGTAGAGCCAGACGTCCGGGTCGAGAATTAAAACTGCCGCATAACCACCTTCAAGCCTTGGAGCAGAGCCAGGGGTCGCAACTACAAGTTGCCGTTTGGCAAGCAGTTTTGACGGGCGCTTTTCGGCTGTCGCCTCTGCGATTGCAACCTGCGGGAATGCTCTACCCAGTTCGCTGACGGTTCTTGTGCTTCCGGTCCTTCCCGGTCTCGCAATGGTTGAGTTGCAGTCACGACATCTGGAGTGGCTAGTCTCACAAAGCCTGCACTCAAACTTTCCTGAGTTGGGCTCCCAGATCGTTCCGCCGCAACGCCCGCACAACAAACGCTGGTCACAACCCCCGCAGAAGGCGGCGGAAGAACTGCCCTTTCGTGGCAAGAGAACCAGCACTGGCCCCTGGTCGAGTTTCTCGCGAATGGCAGAAAAGGCACTCTCATCGACCCTGAGGCCTGCCTCGGAGAAGGAAATTAGAGGAGTCGGCGCGACAATGCTGTGGTCTGTTAGGTAGCCAATTTCAACTAACCGTTGAACCTCAACCGATCGGTAATTTGCAACAAGGAGCAATCTGCTGTTTTGGCCCCGCATCAGAGCGATTTCTCTAGCGTGGCTAAATGGCGACCCTTGCTCGCGCAATGAATCATCGAGGTCATCTGCTAACGCAATAAAGCCCAGGTTTGAAACCGGGGCATAGATTGCGTTGCGGGTGCCAACCACTATCGATGGCTCCTTAGAGAGAGCTTTCTGAAAGGATCTAAATCGATCAGCTTTCTTTTGCTTTCCACCAAGTGGTATTGCTTCAGTCATACCGCAGCTGGAAAGGAGATCCAAAAGCAAATCAATCTCTTCCTGCTCAGGCACGATAAGAATCGAGGATTCATTTCTGCCAAATGCCTGAAGTGCTTCAATCGCCATCACTATGGACCAGTCTGGGTAATGCTTGCTATTCACCAGCAGGCTTCTTGCAGATCCCAGAAGTGCAGAGCGCTTTGACAGTGGGGAATCGAGTTTGGGGTAATCCGGGACTGTTATGGACTGGACAGCGCCGGCCTGCTCAACGATCTCAATTCTGGGCATATGGTCGGGTATGGCGAGCTTCAGGACTTCTCCCAGTGCCACGCACTGGCGATCGGCAACCATTCGGGCAAGAGCCAAAACCTCTGACGTGAGCACAGGCAATTCATCCACAATTGCCTGGAGTTCCGTCTTTGCAAACTCGCTTTGCGAGGGTAGGTCGGTCACGAATCCGGTATAGGCCTTCTTACTCCGGCCTATTTCGAAGCGAACGCGCTGACCGAACTGAATCTTCTCCTGAAGCTGAGCAGGAACAAGAAAGTCAAATACTCGATCCATATGCACCACGGACGACTCGACAAACACCCCCGCAAAGC
>CAYTOH010000088.1:0-4635 GCA_964439375.1 uncultured Aquiluna sp. | reverse complement strand
GATGGGCCATCGCCTACAAGTACCCTCCCGAGCAGGTAAACACGAAGCTTTTGGAAATCAGGGTTTCAATTGGCCGAACCGGGCGCGCAACTCCATTTGCAGTGCTGGCACCTGTCACCGTTGCAGGTTCAGAAGTTGAGTTTGCAACGCTGCACAACCAAGATCAGGTGCGAGCAAAGGGTGTACTTATCGGCGACACAGTCGTGTTGAGAAAAGCTGGCGATGTGATTCCGGAGATCCTCGGCCCAGTTGCTGCGCTCAGAGATGGCAACGAGCGAGAGTTTGTGATGCCGACCAACTGCCCGGAGTGCGGCTCTGAGTTAGCAGCTGCAACCGAGGGCGATGTTGACCTGAGGTGTCCGAACTCTCGCAGCTGTCCGGCTCAACTTCGAGAGCGAATTGCTTACATCGGTTCCCGCTCCGCACTGGATATTGAAGCTTTGGGCTATGTCAGCGCGAGTGCTCTGACTCAACCAGTGGACTCCAAGCCAGCTCTGGAGACCGAGGCGGGCCTGTTTGAGCTCACCATTGAGGACTTGCTCCCGATTAGGGCCTATGTCCTCGACCCGGATACCGGTCTTCCAAAACACGATAAAGATGGCAACCCAAAAATTGTTGACTTCTTTAGAAAGCGCGATGGTAGTGCTTCCGAGGTTGCACTCAAACTTCTTACAAACATCCAAGACGCCAAGCAGCGCGAACTTTGGAAGATCCTCACCGCGCTCTCAATTCGTCACGTTGGACCAGTGGCAGCTAGAGCACTATGCAATCAGTTCGGTTCCATTCGAAAGATTTTTGCCTCCAGCGAGGAGGAGCTTTCAAGGGTTGAAGGCGTTGGCCCAACTCTCGCTCGATCAATTGTTGAGTGGTTCGAGATTGATTGGCATCGGGAGATTGTCGATCGCTGGGAACAGGCTGGTGTTTTGCTTGAAATACCAAACTTCACCGGACCAGCAATTAGCGAGGGAGTCTTCTCCGGCATGACAGTTGTTGTGACAGGTTCTATGGTGACCATGACCCGAGAAGAAGCCGAGGCGAAGGTGATTGCTAATGGGGGCAAAGCATCAGGGTCTGTTTCCAAGAAGACTTCGTTCGTCGTTGCTGGTCCAGGTGCGGGATCCAAGCTCGCCAAAGCTCAAGAGCTCGGTGTTGAAGTTATCGATGAGCAGAGCTTTCTGGCTCGGCTTGGTGCGTAAAGAACTAAACTTTAGGAACGCCAACTTCGAATTGAGCTGATGCATGTCCGAAATTACTCCCGACACCGTGAGGCACCTTGCCTCGCTGGCAAGGATTCTCGTTACCGACGAGGAAGTTCAAACCCTAGCCTCAGAGCTGAATGTGATCGTTGACTCAGTTGCCAAGGTGAACCAGGCCGTTTCCGGTGACGTTATAGCAACCAGTCACCCCATCCCGATGAGCAACGTTTTCCGTGAGGATGAGGTAAGGCCATCGTTGACCCAGAACGAAGCCCTGTCTGGTGCTCCTGACAGTGCTGAAGGTCGCTTCAGGGTCGCTGCGATTTTGGACGAGGAGTAACAAAGTGTCCGATTTGATTCACCGCTCTGCGAGCGAGCTTGCTGGGCTAATTGCCTCAAAAGAGGTATCGTCGCAAGAAGTTACTCAAGCTTTTTTTGATCGCTCTGAAGCCCTAAACCCAATCACCAACTCCTACATCTATCTCAATCGAGAGACGGCGATGGCCGCCGCAAAGGCTGCGGATGAGGCGAGTTCAAGGGGAGAGTTCCACTCGGTCTTGCACGGTGTGCCAATTGCCGTGAAAGACAACCTGACCACTACGGATGCCCCTACCACCTCTGGTTCAAACATCCTCAAGGGATGGGTGCCTCAGTATGACGCAACAGTAGTGAGCAGGCTGAGAAAGGCTGGCCTTCCAATCCTTGGAAAGACCAACCTTGACGAGTTTGCTATGGGATCTTCGACCGAGTATTCAGCTTTTGGGCCTTCTAGAAACCCGTGGGACCTAGAGCGAATCCCTGGTGGTTCGGGCGGCGGTTCGTCATCTGCAGTTTCAGGCTTTCTAGCTCCCATCGCCATCGGCTCAGACACCGGAGGTTCTATTCGCTTCCCGGCTGCTGTGACCGGTTCGGTTGGCGCAAAGCCCACCTATGGAGCAGTCTCGCGCTACGGTCTAATTGCTCTTGCGTCATCTCTAGATCAGATTGGGCCAGTTTCAAATACCGTTTTGGATTCAGCTCTTCTGCAAGACGTTATCGCCGGGCACGACCCCATGGACTCCACATCTTTGCCCAACAGCTTGGGTTCGATGGCTGAGGCTGTTAGAAATGCAGACCCGAAGGGTTTGCGAGTCGGTATCGTGAAGCAGCTTTCCTCTGATGGTTTCCAGCCGGGAGTCAAGGAGCTTTTCGACGACACCGTTTCAAAGCTTCAAGCCTTAGGCGTCGAGGTGGTTGAGGTTGATTGCCCGAGCTTTGAATACTCGGTGGCTGCCTATTACCTGATTCTCCCTGCTGAAGCCTCCTCCAACCTGGCAAAGTTCGATTCGGTAAGGTTTGGTCTCAGAGTCACCCCAGATGGCAATCCAACTATCGAACGTGTCATGGCTGCCACTAGGGAGGCAGGGTTTGGTCCCGAGGTCAAGAGAAGAATCATTTTGGGAACTTACGCCCTATCTTCTGGATACTACGACGCCTACTACGGCAGTGCGCAGAAGGTACGCACCCTGATTCAGCAGGACCTCGCAACTGCCTTTGCGAAAGTTGATGTTCTAATCACACCTACTGCACCCACCACGGCATTCAAGATCGGTGAAAAGGTTAACGATCCGCTCGCTATGTATTTGAACGACATTGCCACCATTCCCGCAAACCTTGCTGGGATTCCTGGAATGTCGGTGCCAAATGGTTTGGCCCGTGAGGATGGGCTGCCATCTGGGGTCCAGATTCTCGCGCCTCAAATGCAAGATGCTCAGATGTATCGCGTGGGAGCAATTATCGAGAAGCTCTACGCAGCACAGTGGGGTGGCCCGCTAATCTCGCAGGCTCCTAAGTTGGAGGCAAAGTAATGGCTAAAGAACAGTTGATGTCTTATGAAGAGGCGATCGAGAAGTTTGAGGTTGTTATCGGCCTTGAGGTTCACGTTGAGCTCAATACCAAGTCGAAGATGTTCTGCGGGTGCGCAAACGTGTTTGGCAACGAACCAAACACTAATGTCTGCCCAATCTGCATTGGCCTCCCTGGCTCACTGCCAGCCGTGAACAAGAAGGCGGTCGAATCTTCGATTGCAATTGGCTTGGCACTTGGCTGCAAAATTGCACCAACCGGCAGGTTCTCAAGAAAGAACTATTTCTACCCAGACCTTGCCAAGAACTTCCAAACTTCTCAGTATGACGAGCCAATCGCGTTCGATGGAAAGCTCAGCATCGAGCTGGAAACTGGAGAGGTCTTTGACGTGCTCATCGAGCGTGCCCACATGGAAGAAGATGCGGGCAAGCTCACGCACGTTGGTGGATCAACCGGTCGTATTCAAGGAGCGGAATACTCGCTCGTTGACTACAACCGAGCTGGAGTGCCGTTGGTTGAAATCGTGACCAAGCCGATCTTTGGAGCAGGAGACAAGGCTCCGGAGCTAGCCGCTGCTTATGTTCATGCCATTCGCGACATCGTGAAGAGCATGAATGTCTCAGATGCAAAAATGGAGCGCGGCAACGTCCGTTGCGATGCCAACGTTTCACTTCGACCCAAGGGTCAGGAGAAGCTTGGCACCCGAACAGAGACCAAGAATGTAAATAGCCTCAGGTCTGTCGAGAATGCGGTTCGCTACGAGATCCAGCGTCAAGCTTTTATCTTGTCGCAGGGTGGGACAATCACTCAGGAAACTCGACACTGGCACGAGGATCGCGGCTATACATCCGCTGGGAGACCCAAGTCTGACGCCGATGACTACCGCTACTTCCCCGAGCCGGACTTGGTCCCAGTTCAGCCGTCAGTCGCCTGGATTGAAGAGATTCGTTCGCACCTTCCTGAGAACCCAGCCGTTCGTAAGAAGAGACTGCAGGCAGCTTGGGGATTCGCAGATCTTGAGTTCAGAGATGTTGTGAACTCGGATTTGCTCGATCAGGTCGAGGCGACAGTTCTAGCCGGAGCATCTCCGCAGTCCGCCCGCAAGTGGTGGACGGGTGAGCTTGCGCGAATTGCGAACAGCTCAAATGTCGACATCACTGAGTTGAATATCACCCCAGCTCAGGTTGCAAAGATTCAGACCTTGATTGACTCTGGTGAACTCACCGACCGTCTTGCTAGAGACGTGGTTGCGGGCGTTCTCGCGGGGGAGGGCGAGCCCGAGGCGGTCATTGAGAAGCGCGGTCTAAAAGTTGTTACCGATGAAGGTGCGCTAATCGCAGCAATCGATGCCGCGCTAGCGAGCCAGCCGGATGTACTGGCAAAGATTCGCGAGGGTAAGGTTCAGGCTGCAGGCGCCGTAATTGGAGCGGTGATGCAAGCCATGCGTGGCCAGGCAGACGCAGCCCGAGTTAGAGAGTTAATCCTGGAGCGAGCTGGCTCCTAAAGCAAAATCCCCAGTCGGCAGACTGGGGATTTTAATTTGGGGTGAGTAACGGGACTTGAACCCGCGGCCCCCTGGACCACAACCAGGTGC
>CAYTOH010000087.1:0-4657 GCA_964439375.1 uncultured Aquiluna sp. | reverse complement strand
ATCGCAGCAGAGCGCCGGAGTGCCAAATGCAGCCGCCTCAAAGACCGTCATGCCGTGAGTCTCAAAGCCAATCGAAGTCTGCAGAAAGACATCGGCGTCGGCACAAGCCTGCAGCATCTCCACCCGATCTACTCTTCCAAAAAACTTGACTTGACTGCTTAGCCCAAGAGTTCGAACCAGGCTCCTAGCCGGCTTCTCAAGGGGTCCTGTGCCATAGTTCAGAAGCTCTGCATCGATGTCAGCTTTTTTAAAGGCTCTGATGGTCTGGGTCAGGCGCTTTTCTCTCAGGAAGCGGCCGGCCCAGATAAATCGGACTTTAGGGTTCGGGGTCTCTGTTCTTCGCTTGATGTTCGCCACAGCATCGTCATGAACTCCGTTGGGCATAACCACAACTTTGTCGGAAATACCCTTGTCCTTAATTGTTTGGGCAAAGTGATTGCTGGGGACGAGCACCAAATCCGAGTTTGGATATGTCAGCGACATGTACTCCCAGCCGTTGGTCACTTTTGTTCTGGGAAGGCCGACGTTTTCGGTGTAGAGCTTGGCTGCGTAATTGAAGAGCCTTGCGTTAAGTCGTTTACCAATCAAACGTTCCAGCACTACATCGATGTTGGTGTGTGCATGGTGAATCAAAGGAATGTTGTAGTCCCTGGCTAGCCTCAGGGCCATAGCGGCACTAGCAAAGTCTCCCTGCAGGTGAATAAGGTCAAATTTGGTTCTTTCAAACTCACGCCTTGCAACCTGCATGGCTTTCGGCACATTGAAAATGTTGGCGTATTCGCCATCTGGGCTGAGCTTTCGGGAGGGAAGCACGACAGTGCGGTCACCAGGCTCTGCCTTGGACGATTTGCTTGAAAAAACTGTCACCTGAACGCCCATGCGCTCTAAAAACTTGCGCTGCAGTCGAACCGAGGTTTGAACGCCACCAAGGCTCATGGGGTGCAGATCGGTGAAGATCGCTATGTGCAAAGAACCACCTATTTGTTAGTTCGCCTCAGAATGCTAGCAATCAATGGCTATCGATGCCTTGAAGCTAGAGCTTGCTCTTTACTGGGCTGCGCAAGGCCCAAATCAACAGCGGTATCTGCAGCGGAAGCCTGAGCCATGCAATGAGCGCCGTGGTTGGATCTCCACTCAAAGCATCGATGGCAAACCACCAGTTGGCAGGCCATATCGCTAGCAAAGTAAGGAAGGTGAACACTGGCGCCCAGTTGAGCTTGAGCAATAGACCAAGGGCAGCCGCAAGCTCAGCCACCCCTGAAAGGTAGATCAAGAGAATAGGTTCGGGTAGCCATGGCGGCATGAGCCACAAAAATGCAGAGGGGTTCACCAGGTGCAAGACCCCAGAGAGGGTGAAAACAACCACGATCACCCAGCTGCCAACGGGCAGCCCTAACGCTTTGCGAGCCACAACACCACCGCATCCGTGATTCGGCGGCCAAAGCCTAAAAATACAAACTTCAACACCCGAACATCCCAGCTGGCGGGATAGATGGGCTTGGGATTTTTCGCGGTCGCGGCGCGAAACATGGTTTTTACCACTTGATTTGGACCAGGGGAGTTTCTGTAAAGCCCTCCGAGCCACTTGTTGAACCCAGTCATTACCGCGTCATAATCCTGGATTGTTCTTGAGTCACGCAAGTGACCAAAGGCAACCGCGTCAAAGTTTGTCTTTACTGTCCCCGGCTCAATGACCGAAACCTTGATCCCAAGTGCTTTGACCTCTTGCCTGAGGGCATTTGCAACGGCTCTGATCGCATGTTTAGTTGCCGCATACCAACCCAAACCAACAAGCGATACATGCGCCACAACCGAAGCGGTGATGAGGATCCTCCCGCTACCTTGCTTTCGCATTTGAGGGAGCACCGCTCGAATTGAACGCTCAACTCCAAAAACATTTACCTCAAAGAGGGCCCGCACCTTCTCAGGGGCGGTCTCTTCAACCGAAGAGAAGTGCCCAAAACCAGCGTTTGCAACCATGAGATCGACCCTGCCTGTTTCGGAGATTACCTTCTCAACCCCTGCAAAAACCTGCTCATCGCTGGTGACATCAAACTGCAGTGGTCTCGCACCTAAGCCAGCGGCTCTTTGCATGGCGTCTTTGTCTATGTCGGCTGCGTAGACAATCCAATCCTTGGCAATCAGGCGCTTGGCTAGCTCTAGCCCAAAACCCGATCCTGCGCCGGTGATGATAGCAACATTGCTCATGCTGCTATCTAACCACCGGCCGGAGGATTATTCGATGTCTCGCTTGAGGCTGGTT
Source organism: uncultured Aquiluna sp. (assembly GCA_964439375.1). Classification (GTDB taxonomy): domain Bacteria; phylum Actinomycetota; class Actinomycetes; order Actinomycetales; family Microbacteriaceae; genus Aquiluna. The sequence goes on along the minus strand of CAYTOH010000087.1, from coordinate 2,394 downwards.
GCCCATGCCGTAACTGCGAACACAGCCCCGTATCCCAAAAGCACAAAGGTTGCGGTGAGTGCTGGCAAGTAGTCGGATGTATTAAAGCCCAGGGCTGGAGCGTCAATCTCGAGCGACATCATGGCTGTAATCAGCCCTGATGGCAGCCACTTGCCTGCATCTGGCCAAAGGGCAAGCAGGAGTGGATCGATGATGAACAGATACACCAGGGCACCTACTATCGCGAGCATTTGGTTTCTAACCAGGGTGCCTAGAGAAACTCCAATGACCGCTAGCACCGCTCCCGCCACAACAGACGCGATCAAAGTGTTGGCGAAAAGGTCATCACTAGGGGCGGCTGCATCCGGGAAGCTCTGGAGCGCGATGAAACCTGCTGCAAAGCTAAAAAGTGAGGAGATCAGCATGAGCAAAACACCGCCGAGTGCTGCTATCGCGAGCTTTGCCAATACAACCGAGCCACGCTTTGGAGCGGTTAGGAAGGTGGCGACTGCAGTGCCATGCCTAAATTCCCCAGCCATCAGCATAATTCCGAGGATGATGACAAAGATGTAGCCCGATATGCCGTTGGCATAGACCGAGTCCACAGCCTCCTGCTGCTCAAGACCGAAGCCGAAAAGCTCTTCCTGGCTATCTAAGACAAATGGCGTCACTGCAACAGAGAGCATCGAAATGAGGGTTGCTGCAATCAGCAGACCCCAGTGTGCGCGGACATAGATCAGCTTGCGCCATTCAGATTTCAATAGGTTCATGACAATTCTCCCTGGGTGAGCTTTAGGAAGGCCTCTTCGAGGCTGCCCTCGCCCCTCACTTCATCGATGGTTCCTTGGGCGATGAGCCTGCCCTTGTGGATGATGATTACATCGTCCACGGTGTTTTGTAGCTCTGCTAGCTGGTGCGAAGAAACCAAAATGGTCCTCCCGTCCTTAGCCAGTGAACGCAAGAAGTTTCTGAGCCACGCAATACCCGCAGGGTCCAAGCCATTGGCAGGCTCATCAAGAATCAAAATCTCCGGATTACCAAGAATTGCGCCAGCTAAAGCCAATCTTTGCTTCATGCCAAGCGAGTAGTTCTTCATACGTTTGTTCTGTGCATCGGTTAGCTCAACAAGGGCAAGCACTTCGTCAACTCGTGAATCAGGAATGCCTGAGGCAGCCGCAACAACCTTGAGGTTTTGCTTGCCAGTGAGCGCCGGGTGGAAGCCGCGGCTGTCCAGAACCGTGCCCACTCTCGAGAGCGGATTCTCAAGGCTGTGATACTCCGATCCCAAGATCTTCGCTGAGCCTTGGGTAGGGGAGCTGAGCCCCACCAAACACCGCAGCGAAGTTGATTTCCCCGCTCCGTTGGGTCCCAGGAAACCCGTTATGCGACCTGCCATAACGGATGCGGTGAGGTTGTCAACCGCCTTTTGCTTTCCGTATTGCTTCACCAGCCCGTCGAAGGCTATGGCTGTACTCATTTTTTGCCAGCTTTCTTTTTCTTTTTCTTTCCCGAACCAGGTTCGGAAGTCTTGTAGATCCCCTTGCGGTAGATTTCGAGGTTGGCCCCCGCAAGTCGCGCCCCCAGGCCGGGCTCCATAAAGTTGCCGCCCAGATGGCTGTTGACCTGTTCTTGCATGATTAGAGGCGCAAGGCCGTGCAGTGTCATGAGTAGGGCTAGATCATCTGGGTTCTCAGACTTGCGCATCTGCCCTTTTTCAACCTGAGCGTCGATCATCATGCGAGCCTCTTTGACCATTCGGCTAAACAGGATGTTTGCTGGGTCACCACCGGCCAATAGCACCTGCCTGAAAAACTGAAGCTTCGGCCCGTGCTTATCTAGCGAGCTCTGCCACTGCCCGATCGCGACCGAAAGCGAAACATCAACAAACTGCTGTTTCTCTGAAACCCAAAGTCCCAAGTTTCTGATGATGCACTCCTCAATCAGCTTCTCTCTAGAGCCGAAGTGGTGCACGACCAAGGCCGGACTGACCCCAGCCTCTTTGGCAATTGACCGAAGGCTGGTTGTGGCAAAGCCATCTCGCGCAAATGCGTTGGTCGCAGTCTCGATCAGCTGCTTACGCGTATCTATGGGCATAGGTAAAGACTAAACACCTGTTCAACAAAGTGCAAGTATCAAATGCATGGCAGAATTGCGCCATGACTTCTCACACTTCAGTAGCTACCATGCACACCAACCACGGCGCCATCAAGATCAACCTTTTTGGACTCCATGCCCCAAAGACCGTCGAGAACTTCGAGGGGCTGGCAACTGGCGCAATCGATTGGAAGGACCCCAGAACTGGCGCGACCCAGTCTGGGACGGCCCTATACAACGGTGTCATTTTCCACCGTGTTATCGAGGGCTTCATGATTCAGGGTGGCGACCCAACCGGCACCGGCATGGGAGGCCCCGGCT
>CAYTOH010000086.1:0-4670 GCA_964439375.1 uncultured Aquiluna sp. | reverse complement strand
TGGGTTCGCGGAGCAGTGAATTTCTACCCCAGCAATTAACTAGGCATTCACTGCAACAGCACCTCGAGTTTTTCGCTATTTCTAGCTTTGAGGCATGAGCTATCGGGTCGCAATTGTCACGGAAAGTTTTCTTCCCCAGATTAACGGGGTAACCAGCTCTGTCGTGAGGGTTCTGGAGACCTTCAAACAGCGTGAAATAGAGGCAATTGTTATTGCTCCTACCGCTGTCGCTCCTCGCCACCTAGGTTTCGAAGTCTTTCAAATGCCTAATCTTCCGCTACTGCAATTTGCGGTTGGCGTTCCTAACCCTCAACTAAGCAGAGCTCTCGAAGCATTTCAGCCCGATATCATTCACGTGGCCGCACCCTTCTTATTGGGGGCGCAGGCAATTGGTTGGGGCGCAAGACACCAGGTGCCAACCGTTGCCATTTACCAAACCGATGTAGCTGGTTATCTCGAGCGTTACAACCTCGCCTTCGCCAAAGGGGTTATGGAGCGCCTGCTAGTTTCCATTCACCAGAACGCATCTCTGACCCTCGCCCCCTCAAAAGCTTCAATCGAGTACCTGCGACGGATTGGGGTTCCAAGGGTTCAGCACTGGGGGCGAGGGGTAGATCTAGACCTCTTCACTCCATCGAACCGAGCTTTGCCGAACTCAGTTTCCCTAAGGGGTGCGGTTAGCCCTTCGGGCCGCCCGATTATTGGTTTTGTTGGTCGCTTAGCTGCAGAAAAACAGGTACACAGGATGATGGAGCTTCTGGGCTTGGATGCAGACTTTTTGGTCGTGGGAGATGGCCCAGAGCGAGAGAGACTTCAAAATCTCTTTGGGGAAAGGGTCACTTTCACCGGAGCGCTATCTGGTTTGGAGTTGGCAGCTGCCTACGGGGCAATGGACATCTTTGTTCACTATGGCGAAGAAGAAACCTTCGGCCAAACCATTCAGGAAGCTCAAGCTTCTGGATTGACCGTTATCGCACCTGCGGTTGGTGGACCGACGAGTCTTATCGAACATGGCAACAACGGATACTTGCTGCCGGCGGGGAATTCATTCAAGCCGCTGGTTGCTGAACTGCTTCAAGACACGAGAGCGTGCAAAGCCGTTGGAGCAAGGGCCAGCGCCTCAGTAGCGGGCAAAAGCTGGGAGGCTAACAACGCTAGGCTCTTGGATTACTACAGCAGGGCCATGAGCCTCGAACGATTTGGAGGGCTCGAACCCGTTGAACTGGCTTGATGCTCAAGAGATAACCACCGCTTTTGGTGATTGGGTTGCCATTGCCGTGTCGATCATCATCTTCCTGGAGACCGCCTTCATTGGAACCTCGTTTCTTCCTGGAGACTCACTGCTTTTTCTCACCGGGTTAGCCATGGCCAACACCGACTCATGGTTGCCTGACTGGGCCGGGTTTATCCTGATCTGGATTGCTGCATTTGTCGGCACCCAGGTGGGCTACTGGGTTGGATACAAGATTGGCCCACCGCTTTTTTCAAGAAACCGCAACTTCATCCTCAATCAGAAGGTGCTTGAGAAAACTCATGAGTTCTTTGATCGCTATGGGGCTCGAGCCGTAATTCTGGCCCGCTTTGTTCCAATTCTGCGTGCCCTAATCCCAATGCTGGCGGGTATTTCGAAGATGGATCACAAGAGATTTACAAAGCTGAACGCAATTGGTGCGACGGCATGGGTAGGGATTTTTGTCGTCGGAGGCTACGCACTGGGCAATGTCCCCTGGGTCAAAGAGAATCTCGAGATCACTGTTATCTGGATTGTGGTGATCACTTCACTTCTGCTGCCATTTGAGCTTTTGAGGGACAGGCTGGCTAAACGCTCTAAGCGCTAATCAGCTCCCAGGACTTGATGTCTTGCACAGTTCGCAGCGGAAACAGCTGGGAGTGCTTGGGTTCAAGTCCGTCTCCGGAGGTGACTCCCTTGAGCTTGCGTTGAAAAAAAGGCAGTACGTCCCTGACTACCCATTTCAAAGTTTCGACAATTCCTCGGCTTGAATCACTGAGGACTAGAGGCTCCTCGAGGTAGCGGTAACGCAAGTTCAGGATCTCGGCCGCCTGGTTTGCAACTTTGGCATGGCCGTGGCCGGAAAAGTGCACCATGTCTTCGGCCCAGTAGGCAAGGTTTCTAAACGTGTCAATACCGTGAACATCCAAAACCGGCACCTCAAGCTCGGCTGCCACATCAGCAATCATCGCGCTGAAAGCCTTGGCATGAGGTAGCAGCGGCTTGAAGACCTTTAGGTGGGTTGGGTTGATTGTGTTCGCAACCAAAACATCACAGCCTGCTGCCTTCAGTTCGAGAATCCCCGTGCGCAACAGGTCCCTCGACTCACTCAGGGGAACCTTGCTCATCAGGTCATTACTGCCGGCCATAACCGATACCAGGTCGGGTTGAAGTCGTAGCGCAGCTCGCAGCTGACCCTCCATAATCCCCGCAAGTCTCGATCCCCGCAGAGCGAGGTTGGCGTAGTGGAACTGATGGCCAATGTCGTCCGCTTCACGCGCGAGAATGTTGGCTAGGCGGTCTGTCCACCCATTGTGTTCACGTCTAGCGTGAAAGTGAAAGTCTCCAAGGCCCTCGGACAGCGAGTCCCCGATTGCTACATAAGATCGATACGGCTTCCCTATCACGAGATTTAGGTGACCAGAAGTTTGAAAATTTCCTGACAACAGTTTTCTAAGTGTTGGGAACCATTTGGAAAACCAGATTTGCTTAGCTCCAATGAAAAAGGCACTCGAACTTTTACACTTGCCGAATGCGTATTGGTTCAAAGCTTGCTATTTCCCTCCTAATCTCGGCCCTAGCCCTAACTGGCTGCACAGCACCTGTGTTGCAGCCAACGGCTACCCCAACTCAGACTCAGGGGCCAGAGCCAGAACCGGTCTTCATCCCAGCCCCACTTACTGGGGTGCTGTTTGAAGAATCAGTTGCAGGTCACCTATCCCTTCCTGCGGTCAGCGCAAAGATCGACAACACCAACCCCGGACGCCCCCAGCTGGCACTCAATGATGCAGATGTGGTTTATGTCACCCGCGTTGAAGGCGGCATGACAAGACTGGTTCCGGTTTGGCACTCTTATGTGCCAGAGGCAATCGGCCCAGTTAGATCGGTTAGACCGGTGGATGCAGCAATCATTCACCCCTATGGCGGCATCTTCGTTTACTCAGGTGGTCAAAGCCCCTTCAAGCGTGCTGCTCGCGAAACGGGTCTAGTTATGAGCGATGAGGACACCGAGCAGGGCAACGACACCTATTTCCGCGAAAGAAGCCGCTCAGCCCCTTGGAACCTAATGTTCAGAGCTCAGAAGCTGCAGACCAACTATCCAGAGGCAACAGCGCCAACCCCAGGTTTTGAGTTTGATGCGACCCCTAGTGCTCTCTCGGGAACCAAAGCACTGAAGGTCACCGTGAAATACCCAGGCTCAACTTCGATCTGGGACCTAGGGGAAGCTAGCTTCCGCTGGGCTGCAACCTCCGAGCCAGCTTGGCTTAGGACCATGGACCGTTCCGAGCATCTTCAGGATGGTGGAGATCGAGTGGTCGCCAAGAACGTGGTTGTCATGGAGGTCGAGCACGACAACAGCTTTGTTGACCCGCGCTATGGAGCAATCCCAAGGGCAAAACTTGCCAACAACTCAGGCATCGCTCACATCTTCACGGATGGCTACTACATCACCGGCACCTGGAAAAAAGCCGGCTCCTCAGCCCCAATCCTGCTCTTTGATGAAGCGGGTGCTCCAGTGAAGCTTGCAATCGGAAACACCTGGGTGGAGATGCTCGACACCGCCCGCTCGAAGCTAACCGTTGTTGCTCCAGAACCAGAGCCATCAACTAGCTCAGACGAGTAGGGAATTTAGAGCTCAAAAGCAGAGCTAGAGATTTGGTGCGCGGAGTAAAGAAGGAAAACCTGCCAAGCAAAGACTGCTTGCGCTGCGGTAGGCCCATGGTCTGGCGCAAGTCCTGGGAAAAAACATGGGATCAGGTTAAGTACTGCTCAGAAAAGTGCAAGCGGACTAAATCTCTTTAGAGAAGTCCTTGAGCCAAGCCCTGAGGTCAGTGCCGATGTCTTCCCGGTCAATGCCAATACGCAGGGTTGCCTTGATGAAATCGAGCTTGTCTCCGGTGTCGTAGCGACGACCGCGGAAGACTACCCCTCGCACACCACCTGCGATGTTTGGGTGACTAACCGCATACTCAAGGGCGTCAGTGAGCTGAATTTCGCCACCTCGACCTGGGTCTGTGGTCTCCAGAATGTCGAACATCTCGTGCCGCAAAACATATCGGCCGATGACCGCAAGATTTGATGGGGCTTCGCCTTTGGCTGGTTTTTCAACCAGCCCGGTGACCTGGACGACATCGTCTTCTGAGGTGGTCTGGATGCTTGCGCAACCATAGAGGTGGATCTGGTCCTCGGGGACCTCCATCAGGGCAATCACGTTGTCACCGGTTGCCTGGTGAACCTCGAGCATGCGAGGCAGAATCTGGTCTCTGTGGTCGATGACATCGTCACCAAGCAACACCGCAAAGCTGTGGTCTCCGACATGGCTCTTGGCCCGCAATACTGCGTGACCCAGGCCCCTTGGGTCACCCTGTCGGGTGTAGTGGATATCGGCTAGCTGAGAGGACTCTTGAACCTTGAATAGCTTGGTCTCATCACCCTTGGA
>CAYTOH010000085.1:0-4713 GCA_964439375.1 uncultured Aquiluna sp. | reverse complement strand
AGAAACGTGCCTAAGGAGGTTTCCTCTAGCACTACGCCTAAAAGCCTAGGGGTAGTGCTCTAAAAAAGATAGAACCAAATAGTTAGTCGATGATGCCGCGGAGCTTTAGCTCTGCGTGCAGGACAGCATCGGATGGCTCAACCAAGAAGGCGCCATCGGCAAACTTGATCACCGGGATGTTGGTTCTGCCAGAAATCGCCTGAGCCTTTTCGGTGTATTCCTTGGACTCCGAAACATCAAACAGGTCATACTCAACACCCAAGGTGTTTAGCAGTGACTTCGACCTTCTGCAGTCGCCGCACCAGTCTGCGCCGTAGAACTCAACTTCAGCCATGATTACCTCAATCTCAAACTATCTGGGATGAACAATTCGCCAGCTTGGAAAGTAATTCCCTCCAGCGACCTAACCACAATATCGGCCTGGGTGTCTAGCGCATGCTCTGTTACTCCAACTAACAAACCCGCCCCTGCCTCTAAACCTGCTTGAATGCCTGCGGCAGCATCTTCAAAGACCACACAGTCTGAGATGTCTAACCCCAGCCTTTGTGCTCCCAGCAGGTAGGGCTCTGGGTCTGGCTTGCCCTTGGAGACGTCGTAGGCAGTGACTAGCTCTTTGGGAACTGGGATCCCCGCTGCCTGCAGCCTTGCCTTTGCAAGGAATGGGTTAGCGCTTGTAACTACCGTCCAGGATCCTGCGGCGAGGCTGCGGGTTAGGTTTTGAGCTCCGGTCAGCGGGATTGTTAGGTGCGCTAAGTCTTGCTCTAGTTGATTGATGTGGTTATTGGCTTCCTCAAAAAGCTCTTCGCCAACCATTTGAAGCACCAGGTCTTGTGCTCTTTTGCCGTGGTGCTCTGAAGAGAGCACAAACCCTGGATAGTACTTCTCTCCCCATTGACTCCATGCGGCGATTGCGCCCTGCATGGAGTCAACTAGGACTCCGTCGTTATCAAACAGCAGGCCTTTGCAGTAACTGAGCAAGTGCTACTCCGCAGGCCTGGATGCGTGACGAACCACGATTGAGCGGTAGATGCCATATTCGGCAAGAGCTAGTAGCACAAGAGCTGGCAGCATCTTTGAGAACCACCAATTGAGATCAGGTGCTGAGATTGTTGGCAATAGTTGCTCTGTGTCGCCTGGCTTGTATTGCGGCCACTGGCGAAGCTCTTCGACAGCACTTGCGCCGTATGTGAACGACATGATCACCACCACTGCTCCGAAGACGATTGCGAGAACCAGGTTTAGGTTCACGGCAGCCAAACCGGTTTGTCTTGGCCTTGGGGGTAGTGGTTTAGCAAGCCTTACCTTGGCGGCAAACCTTGTTCCCAAAAGAATAGAGGTTGCGATGATGGCCTGGATTACAACCCAGATCCAAACATTGAGATCGGTTCTGGTTACGTCATAAACCACAAGCCCCAGGATTACCGCAATAGCAGTTCCAATAATTGGTGAGGCATAGGCAAGACCCACATAGCGCTGCAACTGCTTACGCTCATCGTTTTGCTCAGTGGTAGCCAGATCTGGCGCATCTTTGCGGAACACAAACGCAAAGAGCAAAACCAAAACCACGAGGATGGTTGCCAAAACAATTGGGACATAGACCCCAAAGATTCGAACCAGTGGGCTGACATCCCTTGAGCCATATTGGTTGAACGCGCCTAAGAAGTTTCCGATTGCATAGACCGCTCCTGCAATCAATGAGAGCACAACCGCAAGGTTGTTTGCTCGGTGGACGGCTTTTGCCAATGGAGAGTCTTCACTCATGCGAAGCGCAAGCACCTTGCGCTGGCCGAGCAGGGAGAAGATGCCGAATAGCGCGATTCCGATTAGGAAGAGGTAGGTGGAGACCTGAACCTGCGGCTCAGTGAGCTGATTGCCGTTGTTATCAAATTGCGGTTGGGGAAGGTAGATGTCTGACCAGACTGCAGCTATGAAACTCAGCCACCCGAGAGTCAGGCCAATCAGTGGAAGTAGTAGTGCTTGTTTGACTGCCTTTTGATTGCTCATAGTCTCAGCCTAGACTTTGCGCATGATCTTGGTAATTGGTGAGGCCCTAATCGACTTAATTGGTAAGGCTGGCTCTAGCCAGTACACATCGGTTGTTGGTGGGGCCAATGCCAATGTTGCACTTGCTCTTGCAAGGCGCGGTGAGCCTCAGGCTTTCTTGGGTCGAATCTCAACAGATGGTTTTGGTCAGCAGATTAGAGAGCGCCTTGCATCAAACGGGGTCAACCTGGATCTCAGCATCACCGCTCAGGAGCAAACCACACTGGCTGTTGCAACGATCTCGAACTCTGGCTCTGCCTCATACAGCTTCTATCTAAATGGCACCGCAGACTGGGCATGGCAGCCAAAAGAGTTTCCAAGTCAGGAGACAATTTCGGCTCTGGGTGCAAAATGCATTCAGTACGGCTGCCTAACCATGGCAGTTGAGCCCGGGAATCTAGTCGTTGAGAACTGGCTTAGTGGTCTTTCTGGTTTGACCAGGTCGCACGATCTGAACATTCGCCCCTCAATTGGATTTACAGCAGAGCGTGAACTTGCAAGGGTGTTTCGAATCAATGCCTTTTCCGACATCATCAAGGCCTCGGATGCTGACATCGAGTGGCTCTATGGTCTTGACGAAGGTTCTGACATTGATTCGATTGCTCACTCGTGGAGCGAAGGCGGGAAGTTAGTTGTTGTCACCAGAGGTGGTTCCGGTGCAAGCCTGTATCGTGCTGGAAAGCGAATCGATGTTGCGGCCCCAAAGATTCAACTGGTTGACACCGTCGGAGCAGGAGACACCTTCATGGCTAACTTCCTGGGAGAACTCAACTCGATTGGTGCTCTCGGATCTGACCTGAGTGCCGTAGCGGATAGTGACCTTAGTAACGCTGCAAACTTTGCTGCAGTGGCTGCCGCAATTGTTTGTGAGCGGCAGGGTTGTGAGCCGCCGGCTAAAGCTGAGGTTCTTGCGCGACTGGGCTAAGTGGAATCTTCGCCTCGAGAGTTGTTGGATTTCCCAGACTCAGCTTGTAGTCGTGGGTTAGCTCCTGATAGATGGCACTACCAAGACCTGGGCTATTGAGCTGAGATTGATTGCCGTCGTTGGTGACCTCAACTGCAATTAGCTCCCCCAGCTTCGAAATCGAAATATTCATCTCTTTTGCAGATCCATGTTTGATGGCGTTGTTCACAGCTTCCCGGATGACTTCTAGAACGCAGTAGGCAGCAGCCGAGTCATCGGCGAGCGCCGATGAAGCATCGGCTGTGATTCGGTAATTGATCTGGCAGCTGCCCTCCCACAAGTCACAAACTTGCTCAAGGAGCTCTTCGATGCTCTGACCCTCGAGGTAATCATTGTCGCCGAGGCGCTGGATAGCCAAGTCGATGTCTACCCTTACTCGGTCCAGGTCTTCGGGCGTAGGCGATGGGTTTTGAGCAAGTCGAAACGCGGAGGCGTTGAGCGTTGCTTGAACGGAACCATGCAGTTCGGTAGCCAACGTTTTTTGACTTAGCCAGACTTGCTGTCTCAACTGTGAGGTCAGTAAACGCAACTCTTCAACAGCTGCCTCGAGCTCCTCGGTGGCTTGATTGCGTTGCATTTGAACAATTCCAAGAGCCAGGAAGACAAGCATCGTGAGGACAAAAAAGACAAACGATTGCAATGCTATTTCGCTGGGAAGTGACAAAAACTCCAAGGTCACCATCAATGTTGCCGTCAATCCCAAAAGAGAGCCGACCCCGACAGAGACGAGTGCGGCAGACCAGAGAGATACCTCCATCGAACCGACGATCCGCTTTATGGATATCAGCTCCAGCGTCAAGATCCCAGTCGTTACCAAGGAGACCCAGAGTGAGTCAATCGGACCCAGCAGGGCAGAAGCAGCTGAATAGCTAATTACCGCAACGAAAGGAGCAAATGCCGTGACTGGAAGTGTGCTGCCAAGTTTGACTCTTGCGGGCAAGACAAACTGGCCCAGCCTGGCACGCTGAGACACTCCTCGTGTTAGCGAAGGTAATTGGAACTGATTCGTCATTGAGTGAGACAAAGGTCGAACCACTTCATCGCTGAGCTGCCTTAGAGCTGCGATGGCGCTTGATGCGTCTTTTGACAAGGAGGCGTCTTTGAGAAGCTTTCTCAGCTCCCACATAGCGGGCGCAAGCAGCTCCCTCACTCTTGACATCTGGGCGATTCGAAGGTTATTCAGCTGCGTTTCGAAACTTTGCTTGGAGAGCTTGAGGTTCGCCTTCTCTTCTTCAAGCACTGCGGAAACACGGCGGTGGTCTATTGATGCAAGCAGGATGTAGTTGCCAACCATGTAGCTGGCACCGACGTACAGTGGGCCACCGATAAGCCTGTAGAGCAAATCCTCCTGAGGCACTATGCCAAAAGATCCGCCCAGAAAAATGATTGTTATCCCTCGGGCTAAACCAGCCGCAATGAGAATAAATACAACAATCAACGACCTGGGCTTTGTCCAGCTGGATTTGCTCAAGATCTGGGACAGCAGCTCAATCACAATGATGGGGGCAAGGATCGAGGCCAGAATCATAAGCGTCCAAGAGCCAGCCGGGCCGCCCCCAAGTCTTGGATAATCGAAGAGGAAACCGGTCAGTGCCGCGGGAACGGCAAAGAATATGTGTGTTTGCCAGTTCAGTGAATCCGAGCGCCCAAGGTAGTGGTAGGCCCCAAGTCCAGTGCTTTTAGGCAACCGTCTCCACCTGGCTCTT
>CAYTOH010000084.1:0-4742 GCA_964439375.1 uncultured Aquiluna sp. | reverse complement strand
CTGCAGTGCGCGAAGCATCAAGGCGAACCATTGGTCTTCGTCACTTCGATGTGCAGCTCATGGGTGGTGCCGCTTTGCACCTAGGCAACATCGCCGAAATGAAAACTGGTGAGGGTAAGACCCTGGTTGCAACTACCGCCGCTTACCTAAACGCCATCCCAGGCCTCGGTGTTCACGTTGTAACCACCAACGACTTCCTAGCTGGATACCAGTCTGAATTGATGGGCCGCGTTTACAGAGCACTTGGCATGACTACCGGTTGCCTAATCTCCGGGCAAGAGCCAGATGTTCGTCGCAAGCAGTACGAGTGTGACATCACCTACGGAACCAATAACGAATTTGGTTTTGACTATCTGCGCGACAACATGGCCCTTTCAAAGGCTGATCTGGTCCAGCGAGGCCACTTCTTCGCAATCGTGGACGAGGTTGACTCGATCTTGATTGACGAGGCAAGAACCCCGCTCATCATTTCTGGTCCTGCGGCAGCAGATGTCAACCGTTGGTTTGGAGTTTTTGCAAAGCTGGTTCTAACTCTTGAAAACGGCGTTGACTATGAGGTTGACGAGAAGAAGCGCACCATCGGTGTCCTTGAGTCAGGCATTGACAAGGTTGAGGACTACCTAGGTATTGACAACCTCTACGAGAGTGCCAACACCCCTCTAATCTCTTTCCTGAACAACGCCATCAAGGCCAAAGAACTTTTCCGCAAGGACCGCGACTACGTAGTGGTTGATGGGGAAGTTCAGATTGTTGATGAGCACACCGGCCGTATTCTCGGCGGTCGCCGCTACAACGAAGGTATGCACCAAGCCATCGAGGCCAAAGAGGGCGTTGCAATCAAGGCTGAGAACCAGACTCTGGCAACTATCACCTTGCAGAACTACTTCAGGATGTATCAAAAGCTTTCGGGTATGACCGGTACGGCAGAGACCGAAGCTGCTGAGTTTATGTCCACCTACAAGCTCGGTGTCGTCGCAATTCCGACCAATAAGCCGATGATCCGAATTGACCAGCCTGACTTGATCTACAAAAACGAAGAGGTCAAGTTCCAGATGGTGGTCGAGGATATCGTTGAGCGGCACGCAACCGGACAGCCAATTCTGGTGGGAACCACCAGCGTTGAGAAGAGCGAATACCTCTCCAAACTTTTAGCCAAGCGTGGCGTGAAGCACGAGGTGCTGAATGCAAAGAACAACGCTCGCGAAGCGGTGATTGTTGCTCAGGCCGGTCGCTTTGGTGCTGTAACCGTTGCAACCAACATGGCTGGTCGTGGAACAGACATCATGCTCGGTGGTAACGCCGAGTTTTTGGCTGTTGCTCAAATGACCAAGCTTGGAATTGACCCATCCGAAGAGGCTCAGAAGTATGAGGAAGCCTGGGATGAGGTCTTCGAGAAGGTGAAGTCCGAGGTTGCAATTGAAGCCGAGAAGGTTTTGGCTGTCGGCGGACTGTATGTCCTAGGAACTGAGCGTCACGAGTCACGACGAATCGACAATCAGCTGCGTGGTCGATCCGGTCGCCAGGGTGACCCGGGTGAATCAAGGTTCTACCTCTCGCTAACTGATGACCTGATGAGACTTTTCAACTCGGGAGCAGCTGCTGCGCTGATGAACCGCTCATCGGTCCCAGACGACTCAGTTATCGAATCGAAGGTTGTATCTAGAGCGATTGCATCTGCCCAATCCCAGGTTGAGTCAAGAAATGCTGAGATTCGCAAGAACATCCTGAAGTATGACGATGTCATGAATCGCCAGCGTGAGGCCATCTACGGTGACCGCCGCCACATTCTCGAGGGTGATGACATCTCGGCCACCTTCCACGAGTTCTTGGAGCAGGTCGTAACCGACAACGTGAACATGGCTTTGGCTGAAACAGCTACCGAGTGGGACCTGGAGTCACTTTGGACCTCACTCAAGACCATCTACCCGGTAGGGCTCGAGATCGACGAGGTTTTGGAAGAGGTGGGTTCTCGTTCCAAGCTCACCAAGCAGTTCCTAACTGAAGAGTTGGTTTCAGACGCAAGACTTGCCTATGCAAAGCGCACCGAAGAGGTCGGCGAGGAGCTTATGCGCGAGCTTGAGCGCCGCGTAATGCTTTCGGTGATTGACCGCAAGTGGCGCGACCACCTCTACGAAATGGACTACCTGAAGGAGGGCATCGGGCTGCGCGCAATGGCGCAGCGTGATCCTCTCGTTGAGTACCAGCGCGAAGGCTTCAACATGTTCTCCGACATGATGGCCGGTATTCGCGAGGAAGCCGTCCAGTTCCTGTTCAACGTGGAGGTTCGTCAGGCAGTGGTTGAGCCGCAAGCTCAGGCGATGCCGGCAGGGCTCACCTACACAGCACCTTCAGAGCAGGGAACTGCGGAGCAGAAGACTGCACCGAGAGTGAACCCGCAAGCACCTAAGCAAGGTGGCCAGGGCAGTTCGTTCTTTAAGAACTAAATCAGGCTGATATCGGTTATTCGATAGCGCTCGTTTATCTTTTCGGCTCTTATCGAGACGGCCTTGGTCACTTTTCCAACGCGTAGCACGACCACGCCCTGATAGGCCAAAAGGTCTGTCAAGAAGGTTTTACTCGATCGCAGGGAAACCTCTGGACGCATACGTAAACCGGTGAGAGATCTTTGTCTTGCTTCGCGGGCTGCTCGCTGACAAACGTCATAGTAGGTCTTTTCGCTCAGCCACCTAGCAAGCTGCTCTGGCCTTCTCACCCCCGCCAAAACCTCAACATAAGCGGTTGAAATCTCGGCGAAGAAATTCGCCGGGTCTGGCCTTTTTGTAATCACCTGCTGGTTGTCCAAGATTCCCCCTTCGATTTAGGTCAAAGCAGTAAATACGAGAGCTGAATCAATAAAAAGATGGCCCATTGCTTCTGTGGATAACTGGCTATCCCCATTTTTGGGAAGAGCCCGGGCTGTGAATAACGCCAAGCACCCGAGTCCAAATCTTGGAAAGATTTCGCTCCGAAAGTGAGGTCTCTGATGGCTGTTCGGTTTGGAAAACGACTCCCCAACTGGGTGATGCTAGCCGCCGGCACGGTAGTGGTTGGTATTGCACTTGTGCTTGCCGCTGTGAATCGTCCGGTCCCTGAATACCTGGTTGCAGTTGGATCTTTGAAGCCAGGTGCTCCAATTCAATCCACTCAAGTGAAGGTGGTTGCCATGGATTTAGCTGAGGCTGGGTCCAAGTACTTGCTGGCTCAGGACTTGGCCCTCGGAGCTGGAGTCTCAAGAGTTATTCGCGATGGCGAAATTCTTGCGAGGGCAGATCTCACCTTCGAACTTGATCCAAACCTAACGTCCCTGAGGCTCACGCCCAAGCTCAAACCTTCAAACCAGGTGCAAGCTGGGTCACTTGTTTCAGTCTGGGAGGTAGTTGAGGCAGACGAAGGTCGCCAGGTCAAACAGCTGGTACCCAGTGCAGAAGTGCTCGAACTAATTTACGGTGATGGTCTTTTTGATACTGAGTTCCCGGAGGTCGAGCTACGGCTGAGCTGGGAGCAGTCGGTTTTGCTATTAGAGGCAATCTCTTCGGAGTCAGATCTCTACATCCGGCCGCTGACATGAGTGTTCTGCAGCTACTCCGGGGAAATCCAAGTCAGGAGATTCACCTCACCCGAAGTTCGGCTCATCTCATAACAGTCTGGGGATGCGCGGGTTCGGGCAAGTCACTCATCGCAACAATTCTCGCCTTTGAGTTAGCCAGCCTTGGCCACAAAACGCTGCTAATCGATGCGGATAGCTATCATCCAAGTATCAGCTCGGCACTTGGACTTACTGATCCGGGACCAGGAATTCTTGCCGCCCTTCGGCTTGCCAGACAAGCTCGCCTGGATGCGGCTGAGTTTGAACGCATCTCACAAAAACTGAGCTTCGATCAGCATCAACTGACCCTGCTTCCCGGCATGGCGGCGAAGCAGCGCTGGGGTGAGTTTGACTCCGAAGCAATTGCCTCGCTGATTGGTTTCTTGCGGAGCCAGTTTGATCAAATCGTTGTGGATGTTGCCCCGAGTTTGGAGCAGGGGCTATTTGCCCCAGAGAGTGCAGCCTCAAGAAACCAATCAACAACAAGATTTATTGATGCTGCAGATCTGGTCCTGGGCTGCTTCGCATCAGATGCGATTGGAGTAAATCGATTGCTCTGGGAACTCAAGCAGGTTGGCTTCGATTACTGGCCAATAGCCAATCGAGTTAGGCAACAGGTGTTGGGGAGAAATCCAGAGAGGCAGCTAAAGGAAGTGATATTCCAACTAACAGGGAGAAAGTTAGAGCACCTCATCTCAGATGATCCGGTAGCGGCAGATGGTTTCGTTGGCAAAGCACAGCCTTTGATTGTGTGTGCAAAAAACTCAAAGCTGCGAGATGGGATTAGACAACTAGCAATCGCTGCCGTTCAAGCCAGCGCTAAACTTCCAAATAGTGAGCACTGAAGCTATTGAACAGCCTTGGCTTAGGCAGTTACTGGCCGATTGGCAGCTAATCGCAGACATGTCTTTTGCAGATTTGGTTATGTGGGTGCCGAGTGGCTCCAAGTTACAAGCCCTCGCCCACGCCAGACCATCAACGGCTCCCACACTTTTCTACAGGGATATAACCGCAACCTCAGCCCGCTACGACTGGCTTGAAATCATCGAGTCGGCCTGGCAGACAGGGCAGGCGCAGGTTCCGAGTGAAACCACCCAGGTTGAGGGGTCCAACTCGAGAATTGCTGCCTACCCGGACTACAGCCCCGCTTCCGAGC
>CAYTOH010000083.1:0-4772 GCA_964439375.1 uncultured Aquiluna sp. | reverse complement strand
TTTTGACTCTTCAGATTCAGCACGCCACTGAAAGCCTTCGGCCGGCTGTTTTGGTTCTTTTGGAGCAAAGGACCACATCAGGTCTGTCAGATTTAGATCTAGGTCTCGAATCAGCCTGGCGTTGTGGATGGCTGCCAATATCTTGGCTCTGTTGCGAATGATTCGCTCATCGAGCAAAAGCTTCTCAACCCTGGCCTCATCAAATGCGGCAACTTTAGAAACCTCAAAGTTTTCAAATGCTGATCGAAAACCCTCGCGCCTACGCAGAATCGTGAACCAACTCAGCCCTGCCTGAAAACCTTCGAGCGCTATGGCTTCAAAAAGCTCCTGATTTCCGGTGAGCTTTTGCCCCCACTCGTTATCGTGGTAGCTGATGTAAAGCGGGTCGTTGTTTAGCCAGTTGCAGCGCTCAAGGCCATCCTCAAATCGTCTTGTCAGACTCATGGGCGGTACGTGATTCCCTCAAACTCAAGCAGCCATCGCTTTGTTTTCAGCCCGCCGCCTCCCGAGTAGCCTGTCACAGCGCCATTGGATCCGAGAATTCTGTGGCAACCGATGATTAGGGGAATTGGGTTTGAGCCGACTGCCCCACCAACTGCTCTGGCAGCTTTCGGCTTTCCTATTTGTCCAGCCAGCTCTCCGTAGGTAATGGCCTCTCCCTTATCTAGCTTTCCAATCTGCTTCCATACGGCTAGCTGAAAGGCTGTGCCTTGAATGTCAATTGGTAGATCAAAGGCATCACGTTGACCGGTGAAGAACTCTTCCAGTTGTTGCGCCGCAATCTTGGTGTGCCTGTCAGCAGTCTCTGAGGAGTAAAAAGGTACGCGCGATTGGCCTGATTCCAGAATCTGTAATTCAGCGATCCCGCGCTCCGTTGCGCTAACAACAAGACGTCCTATTGGGGACTCAATGATTCGAGCTGCGGTTAGTTCCATGGCAGAAAGTATTGCGCTTTTTCTCAGAACTCGGGTGGAGCGATAGCGGATGTGGAGAACTTATTCACATGAGACCTCTACCGCTGGCTGAAAGGCATGTTTTCAAGGAAAATGCGCTGGTGAATCTGCTGTTTCTGATGCCAAGTTTTGGATATGGGTTGTTTCTCTTTCTGTCCACTGGCTCAGCAGTCTTGCTCGTCCTATCTGCTCTCACGCTTTTGGTTTGGCTGGTGGTTGGCGGTCAGCGGAAGCTCGACACCTCCGCCCCGGTGAGTGTGAGAGATGGTCGAATTTGGCTGGGGGATCGAAGACTCAACCTGTTCCCCTGGACGTGGACCACAAAAGTTCGTGACGTGGTTTATCCAGCACTGTTTCCAAAACCTCGGCCCCAGCTCGATCTTTCTAAGCTCGCACCCTGGGCGATTGGGCTGACTCTGGAGGGCGAGATGCTGCCATCACCAATAGCCCCCAATTCCCCACACGCAATAATCTGCGGGCAAACGGGCGCGGGAAAAACCCAGCTGATTAGGCGAATCATTTCAGGGTTCTCGGGGGATGTGATTGTTTTGGATTTCAAAGGCGGAATGGACTTTCAGGACCTAACTGCGCCGCTTCGGCTTTTTACAGGGGATCAGAGCGAGTTGGCAATTGAAGTTCTGAGCCAGCGGCTTGCAAACCCCGGTTCACCTACTTTGGTGGTGGCTGATGAACTTGCCGAGGCTGTCAGGAATTTCAAGCTCGCTCAGGTTCTTGAGTCGGTTGCCTCCAAGGGTCGCTCACTTGGGATTCACTTTGTCGGGGCAACTCAAACAATGACTGGGATACCGCGAGCCATATGGAGTAATTGTCACTCAAGGTTTGCCTTGAGAGCAGACTCAATTGATAGGTCGCAGCTCGGCTTCCCTCTTCAAGCGCTCAACCACGAGGTGATTGGTTACGCGGAGCTGTTTGACGGCAAAACTCGAGGCTTTATCTTTCCCGGAGAAATATCCCAACCAAGCGAGGTTAGCTTCAACCCTCTGCTTAGAGCAGTGTCCAAGCCTTGGTCAGCACCTGGCGGAGAATCCGCTCCATCTCATCAAACTCCTTGGGCCCGACAGTCAGAGGAGGAGCGACCTGCACCACAGCATCACCGCGATCATCTGCTCGGCAGTAGAGACCAGCCTCGAACATGGCTGCATTAAGGAACCCGCGCACTAGCTTTTCTGACTGCTCGGGAGTTAGTGGCTTCTTGCTCGCCTTGTCTGTTGTGAGCTCGATGGCAAAGAAGTAGCCGTCGCCGCGCACATCCCCAACTATTGGAAGGTCGTGCAGCTTCTCAAGTGTCTTGCGGAAAATTGGAGAGTTGGTTCTTACGTTGTCGACTAGTCGCTCCGAGTCATAGATGTCCAGGTTGGCCAGCGCTACAGCGCATGCTACCGGGTGGGCAGCGAAGGTATAGCCGTGCGGGAAAGCGGTGACACCCTTGGTGAAGGGCTCAAAGAACTTTTCCTTTAGGAACAGTGCTCCCAAAGGTTGGGCACCCGAGGTGATTGCTTTAGCGGTAATCATCATGTCTGGCTCAATGCCGTAGCGCTGAGAACCAAACATCTCGCCCGAGCGACCAAAGCCAGTGATGGTCTCATCTGCAACCAAAACCACATCGTATTTATCGCAGATCTCCCTGATTCGCTTCCAGTAGCTTGGGAGCGCAGTGAAGCAACCACCGGAGTTTTGAATTGGCTCGGCGAAGAAAGCCGCCACGGTGTCGGGCCCTTCAAACTTGATGGCTTCCTCGAGGCGATTGGCCGCCCACAAGCCAAACTCTTCCTGGGATGCAAACTGGTCCTTGGCTCTGTGCCAATTTGTGTTTGGGATGCGGAATGTAGAGGGGACAAGGGGCTCAAATGCCTGCTTCATGGCGGATATGCCAGTGATTGACAGAGCGCCGTGGCTGGTGCCGTGGTACGCGGTCATTCTAGAAATGACCTTGGTCTTTAGTGGCTTTCCAGAGAGCTTGAAGTATTGCTTGGCGATCTTCCAGGCGGTCTCGACCGCCTCGCCACCACCGGTTGTGAAGAAGATTCGGTTTAGGTCTTTGGGGGCGTATGAAAGTAGACGTTCGGCGAGCTCAATAGCCCTGGGGTGTCCGTAGGACCACAGTGGCATGAAGTCAAGCTCCATCATCTGCTTGGCAGCCGCGGCAGCCAACTCGGGCCTTGCGTGGCCTGCGTTTACCGCAAATAGACCTGACAGCCCATCAATTGCCTTGCGACCCTTGGAGTCCCAGATGTAGGCACCCTCGCCGCGAACGATGATTGGAACATCGCCCGACTGAAAAGGACTGTGGCGGGTGAAGTGCATCCAGAGGTGGTCCTTAGCGGATCGCTGCAGGTCCTTGTCGCTTATCGCCTTGCCATCCCGCATGGCTTCAAAAAGCGGCAAGCTGCGCTGGGCAGTCTTGGTCGCCTTGCGCTTAGGGAACAGCTTGGTTAGAGGGTTTGACTTCTTATCCTGGATTGTCATTTTTACTCTTTACCTAGGTAATTGCTGAGGCTCATCATCGAGTTCCCCAGTTGTAGAACTGCTTGTGAAGTTTTAGATATACGAACGTTTCTGCCGATACGACCCCTGGCAGCAGGCGAATGTTGCCATTTAGCAAGCTAATTAGGTCGTCATCATTCTCACAGACAACTTCTGCCAAGAGGTCGAAGCTGCCCGCGGTCATCACCACGTAGTCGACCTGAGGGATTGCGGCAAGGGCTTCTGCAACATCGTTTACATCGCCAGATGCCTTGATGCCTATCATCGCCTGGCGGGAAAAGCCCAGGCGCATCGGATCGGTTACCGCAACCACTTGCATGACGCCCGACTCGGTGAGCTTCTGGACACGCTGCCTCACCGCTGCTTCGCTGAGGCCAACCACCTTGCCGATTTCTGCGTATGACTTTCGGCCGTCGTGTTGCAGCTGCTCAACTATGAGCTTTGAGATTTCATCTAGCTGAGACTGCCTGGTGCGCTGCATTCTTGACATCTGTTGAGTATCCCAAGGATTTTCACAAAACTCCAAACCAAATCGAAGTATTTCTGCGATTTTGCTTCGAAATCAGCTGATTTTTTAGATATCGCTTTTGAATACCTCTGTCCGAGATTAGAGTCTTCATACCAGCTCGACGAGGAGTACTAAGTGTCAGTGAAGCAGCTCAAAAACTTTGTTGGTGGCAAGTATGTGGCCCCAACCTCCGCTGAAACCAGCGACGTAATTAATCCGGCTACAGGGCAGACCTACGCGACCGCTCCGGTATCTTCTGCTCAGGATGTGAAGCAGGCCTACGAGGTTGCGCAGAAAGCTTTCGAAGAGTGGAGCCAGACCACCCCGAGCGAGCGTCAGTTGGCACTTTTCAGAATCGCTGACGCGCTCGAGGCAAGGGCTCAAGAGGCTGCGGACGTCGAGTCCGAGAACACCGGTAAGCCTCGTGGCACCCTCGTCGACTTCGAGATCATGCCATCGGTCGATCAGATTCGTTTTTTTGCTGGTGCTGCCAGAAATCTTGAGGGTCGGGCGACAGCCGAGTACATGCGCGACCACACTTCATCGATTCGCAGAGAGCCGATTGGCGTTATCGGCCAGGTGACACCGTGGAACTATCCACTAAACATGGCAACTTGGAAGTTTGCCCCTGCGATTGCCGCTGGTAACACCATCGTGCTAAAGCCATCAGACACCACCCCTGCTTCAACCCTGTTGCTTGCAGTGATTGCGAGAGAGTTCTTGCCAGACGGTGTCTTAAACGTGGTTACCGGATATAGGGAAACCGGGAGCGCCATGATTGATGACCGAATTCCTCAGATGGTGTC